>CAZVGY010000017.1:0-45049 GCA_964627015.1 uncultured Desulfobacteraceae bacterium | reverse complement strand
ATAAAATGTTACTAAAAATGTTCAGGGAAAACCCCCTGTTCTAGTCAAGACCCAATTTTAAATACTGAAACCATATCAATATTTATAAATGGTTCAACTAAAAAATAGACTATTGATCCCGCATGTGAATTCAGTCACAATTCATCTTGACGCTTACTTTTTTTTGTGGTAGGCAAAGATTGCTAAAAAAAACTAGAGAGTCTAGGGAGTTATACGATTGCAATTAAGGGGGGCTCTTCCTCCAAACCAGCAAAAAACCACTATAAAGGAGGTCAATAAGTATGGCTTACAACGCAGTTGAAATGGCTGACTGGCAGATTTCTGAGGCAGCGGAACAAAACATGCCCACACCCGAGGAGTGGGGGGAAAAGCTTGGTCTTGAAAAAGAGGAAATCCTCGCTATGGGCAGACTGGCAAAACTGGATTTTCTCAAAATCATGGATAGGTTGAAGGACAGGCCAGACGGGAAATACATTGAAGTCACCGCCATCACACCTACTCCCCTTGGTGAAGGCAAAAGTACCACTTCTTGCGGCCTAATGGAGGGCCTGGGCAAACTCGGCTTAAATGTGGGAGGGGCGCTGAGGCAACCTTCGGGTGGTCCAACTATGAATATCAAAGGCACTGCAGCCGGCGGAGGTAATTCTCTCCTTATCCCGATGACTGAATTCTCTCTTGGCCTTACCGGTGACATCAATGACATAATGAACGCCCATAATTTGGCCATGGTGGCGCTCACTTCTAGAATGCAGCATGAACGCAACTACAATGATGAGCAGTTGGAGAGACTTACAAAGATGAGACGTTTTGATATAGATCCCACCCGAGTGGAACTGGGATGGATCATAGACTTTTGTGCTCAGTCTCTCAGAAATATTATCATAGGCATCGGCGGCCGATATGATGGCTTTACAATGCAGTCCAAGTTTGGCATTGCAGTGGGCTCAGAATGTATGGCTATCCTTTCTATCGTCAGGGACCTCGCAGACCTTAGAAAACGCCTCGACGAAATCACCCTTGCTTTTGACAAAGCGGGTAAACCAATTACAACCGGCGATCTTGAATGCGGCGGCGCTATGACCGCGTGGATGAGAAATACCATAAATCCGACACTTATGTGCACTGCAGAATATCAGCCCTGCATGGTGCACGCCGGCCCTTTTGCCAACATAGCCGTAGGTCAGTCCTCCATAATTGCAGACCGCGTCGGTCTTAAGCTGTTCGATTATCATGTTACAGAAAGCGGATTCGGAGCGGATATCGGCTTTGAAAAATTCTGGAATGTGAAATGCCGTAACAGCGGCCTCAAGCCTCATGTCTCTGTTCTGACTTCTACTATTCGGGCCCTGAAGATGCACGGCGGCGGCCCGAAGGTGGTAGCAGGCCTTGCATTGCCTGATGAATATACCAAAGAAAATGTTGGGCTGGTAGAGAAGGGTTGCGAGAACATGGTCCATCATATCAATACTATCAGGAAGTCGGGAATAAATCCTGTTGTGTGTATAAACTGTTTCCATACAGACACAGATGAAGAAATCGCAGTCGTTAGAAAGGCGGCAGAAGCTGCTGGAGCGCGCTGTGCCAAGTCCACCCACTGGGCCGACGGAGGGGACGGTGCCATAGAGCTCGCCGAGGCTGTAAAAGAGGCGTGTGAGGACACGGCTGATTTTGACTTCCTGTATCCCCTTAGCATGAAACTCCGGGACCGCGTTGAAAAAATAGCCAAGGAGGTATATGGTGCCGATGGTGTATCCTGGACGCCCGATGCAGAGGCCAAGGCTAAGATGCTTGAAAATGATCCTAAGTATAATGACTACTCCACAATGATGGTGAAAACTCATCTCAGCCTGAGCCATGATGTTGCCCTTAAGGGTGTGCCCAAGGGGTGGATTCTGCCTATCCGCGATGTTCTTATATATTCAGGGGCGAAATTTCTGTGTCCCTGTGCCGGGACAATCAGCCTTATGCCCGGAACAAGCTCCAATCCCGCCTTCAGAAGGGTAGATGTTGATACGGCTACTGGTAAGGTGACCGGACTGTTCTAATAACTGCAACACTAAAAAACAAAGAAGGAGGGCTTTTTAAGCCCTCCTTCTTTATCACCCTTACAGGGATAATAATCGTAACAACAATAAATAAAATTTCTACAATTATAACATCGTGAGGAGAAAAGACCCATCAGGCTCCCTGATTACCTTAAGCCCAAACATCTCAACCGTCTTGACAAGCGGTCTTCCGAAAAAGAGGTCCATATTATTAATATTAATGCCCAGTCTATTGGAAACAAAAGGCCTGAAATGGTAGTCGAACTTTAATAATTCAAGAATTCCCTGGACAGCTTCCTCTCCCTTTTCCTTTATATCTCGCGCATATTTGTGAAGTTTGAGGTAGCTGCAGCGCTCTTCATGTTCTTCAATGAGATGCAGAAGCATATTTTCGTGGACGATATCCTGCCTTTCGGCCTTCGGCCCATCATACACACGCAGGAATTCGCTTTCATCCCAGCAGGCCATGGCAGCACACTGGATGGGCCTGTGTTCATATATTGTGCAGGAACTGCTCCTCTTTTCGTAATAGAAACATCCCCCTTCCGGCCTTTCCCTGACTTTTATTATCTCATTATCAACCGTTTTAAACTCACCGAAGATATTATCCCATACAAGCTCCCCGGCTCTGATAGTATAAAGGCTGTCATTTGAGATACGCCCGTCCCCCAAAAGGCTGATATCTTCCTTTTGCAGGGATGGAGTTGAGCTGAGGCAACAATCTCCACATCTTATGCAATGGGTCCTTCTGCCCGTTTCTATCTGTTCCATATCTTATTTAAGCCCTGCTACCGCTTGAGCTATGTTATAAGAATAATCTCCTATTTTTTCAAAAGACGTAAGCATGTCAACCAGGATGAGGCCCGGATCCACCATACATATCCCGCTCTGAAGACGCATGAGATAGTTCCCTCTCATATCCTCCCGCATTCGGTTTATTTCATCCTCCAGCCTCTGGGCCTCTGACATGATACTCCCATCTTCTTCTTTTATACCCCTTACAACAAGACCGAGAAATTCACGGACGGTTCGGGACATTAATTCATAATCATGCACCCCTCCCTCGGACAAGTGAAGTTCCTCTTCTATAAGTTCCTCGATCAGTTCTGCAATATTTTCAATCCCATCCCCTATCCGTTCAAGATTGTTCACCATTCTCAAAAGGGAATTCACTTCCCTGGAGTCCTCCCCGCTTATAGGCTTCTGGACCACCTGAACCAGGAATTGGGTTATCTCTCTTTGCAGTATATCAACCGCGTCCTCCCTGTTTCTCCATTTGCTGAGTTCTTTGATCTTTCGCTCTTCTAAGCAGCGTATAACATCATCGTACATTACTTCCACTGCATCTCCCATCCTTACGGTCTCGGCCCTTGCCTGTCCGATAGCTACAGACGGGGAGTCTATAAATTTTGTGTCCATAAACTTTATATGATGCAGCTCATCCAATTCCGTTTTCCCTGCATCCCGAGATGTAAGCCATATAGTCACTTTTATCAGATAGCGTAAAGCGATAAGGAAAATCAGCGCATTGATAACATTGAATAAAGTATGAGCGTTAGCGATATACCTTGCGATATTTGGGTTCTCCCCCCCAATCATCACATTCGGCGGTCCTATATTGAGAAATGTGGCTGTCACCCATATTACCAGTTTTATAAACATAGGGAAAAAAATAATTACGTTCATCACCCCGATAACATTAAACAGTGTGTGCGCCCTTGCAGTTTTATGAGCGTTGATACTGGCGCCGACACTGGCCAGTTCTGCGGTAATAGTAGTTCCGATGTTGTCCCCTAAAATTAAAGCTACACTTGCCTCAAAGTCCAGAAGCCCCTGCGTGGCAAGAGCCATAGTGATTCCTACAGTGGCACTGGAACTTTGAAGCATCATAGTCAATAAAGTGCCAACTATAACACATAAGAGAATACCGGGGAGAGAATCTGCATTGAAACGGGTAAACATGGCAATGAAAGCATCACTTTCTTTCAATGGAGCTATACCCGCCTTCATAGTGGCTAATCCAAAAAAGACAAGCCCGAATCCCAGCAGGACGTCACCCAGGTATGACCATTTTCGCCAGCCTAAAAAGAATTTTAAGAATACACCGGCCGCAATGGCGGGAAGCGCATATTTGGTGATCTTGAACGCAATCAGTTGAGCTGTGACGGTAGTCCCCACGTTGGCACCGAGAATAACCCCGATAGCCTGTGTCACCGTCATCAACCCTGCATCCACAAAGCCAACAAGCATGACAGTAGTTGCGCTGGAGCTCTGGATAATACTGGTAACAAGGGCTCCCACACCACAACCCACAAAGCGGTTGTTGGATACCATACTCAGGATATGGCGCATCTTTTTCCCGGCCACCTTCTGCAGTCCTTCCGACATTATTTTCATGCCGAAAAGGAACATGCCCAGACCACCGAGAGATTGGAAAAGGACTGTAGTCATTAACGAAAATAACCTTTAATTCAATTAATTTTAAGAGCAGCCGTCTTGAGACGTCTAAGGATATTCTGGGGAGTCCATTTACTCAGCAAACTGATTCAATCAGCTTGAAAACCGTCTCTCCCCGAATCTGCCCCCATGTATTTCCATCGGTGCTACAATATGAAAAACAACCTGTCCCGTCAATGTTTTCAAATCAAAAAAGGGGTATCCAAAAATGAAATACCCCTTTTCAGCAAAAAAGAAAGGAATAAAAGTCCGCATTTAATTAGCCTATTTTCAGTACAATGGCACCTCCTGTATCTCCGGCTGCGCAACCCGCCCACAGCAGGTAGCCTCCGCCATTTAATACAGTCTCTTCAATCCCTTCAATTATTAACCGTCCCACTGTAGGGCCTTGAGGGTGCCCGTAAATAAGAGAAGAACCGTAATTGTTAAATCCCATCTTGTCAGTACCATGGGAATTGACACCCATTTGGCGGGCCATGTACAGGTCATTGACTATAAAGGGATTATGTGTCTTAAGTACTCTGATATCCTCTATATTAAGCCCGGCTTTTTCCAGTGCCATCTGTGCCGCGGGCACAGGCGCCGATGCCATAAACCCCGGCTTTGTCCTCGAATATCCATACGAGACCACCTGTATCTCCACAGAGGAATCAGCGCTCAATTCAAGGGCCTTTTCCCGGGTCGTGACCACCAGGGCACAGTTACCGTCGGCTGGAAAAGTCTGTGCACCGAAACTAATTACACCGCCGGAGATGGTGGGTTTAAGACTCGCTAGTCCCTCTCTCGTACAGGGCGTAACCCCTTCATCTTTATCCACCATCGCAGTTTTCTTTTTCGATATCTTTACTTCGGCTGGAAACATATATCTTCTTTGAAAATCCCTGTCGTTTGCCAGCGAATCCAGATATTGTTCGTATCTCCTGAGAGTCAATTCGTCACACTCTTCTTTTGTAAACCCCTCTTCTCTTGCTACATTCTCCGCTGTCTCCACCATTCGCAATCCCACATTAGGATCGCTGTTGAAATTGTCCATCAGCCAGTTTTCGGATATCACTTCCCCTCCCGGCCCCAGAGGATTGGGCCAAACTGTATGGGGACCGTTGGAGCACCTGTCAGTCATTAATGTATAACAATTCTTATAGAGCCCCGTCTCCACACCAACGGCTGCATTAAATAAGCATGTAGCAGAGGTGGTGCATGCCTGGCTTACAATAACCCCGGGTATATCGCCGGCCCCCATTAGCGCAGCAGCCCAGGTGCTTGCATAAAACTGGTGGTGCTGACTTATGGTAATACCCAGAATCAGGTATTCGAAAATACCTGGATCCCAACCTTTTTGATCCAGCCACCTCTTGGACGTATCAGCTGCAAGAACAATAGAATTTTCATTCGCGAGGCTTCCCTGCCAACGGCAAAATGGAGTCGAATAATAACCCTTGTAGGGGATAAAAGCTTTTTCCAGCATCTGGTCTTTCCTCCAAAAATTCAGGTTAGTATTGAGGTAAGTCTAAACGTTCGAAAACCGGTTGAATCCACTGCCGTCTATGATCACGAGTCACTCCACCGACCATATTTCTCTCTCAGGATGCGATGAAGAATCTTTCCTGTAGGTGTCCTCGACATCTCTTCATCGCTGATAAAGTCTATGGTCTTCGGTCGCTTAAAACCAGCCAACTTGCCCTTGGTAAAGCTGATGATTTCCTCTGCAAGACTGTCCCCCGGTTCGTAGCCGTCATGCAGCACTATGACTGCCTTTATGGCCTCTCCCCACTTATCGTCAGGGATACCTATAACAGCTATATCGCGGACAGCTTCATGGGCGCCCACTGCACTTTCAACCTCAGAGGGATAAACGTTTTCGCCTCCGGTGATTATCATATTGGCCTTTCTATCCACGAGTTCATAATAGCCATCTTTGTCCCTTCGAACCATATCGCCGGCAGATGACCAACCATTGTCAAACGCCTCTGAGGTCTTTTCAGGTTCCTTTAAATACTCACTGAAAAGCATGGGAGTGCGGTAAAATAATTCACCGACCTCCCCGTCAGGGACTTCCCTTCTCTGCTCATCAAGTATTCTTATCCTGTCGGTTCCAAATATCTCTCTTCCTATCGAGCCCAGCTTGTTGAATTGATCCTCGGGCCTGAGAAGGGTAACCAGCCCTCCTTCAGTACTCCCATAGGCCTCCCATAGCTCAGCGTTCTTAAAGTATTCCATTATTGCGAGCTTGAGATCCTTCCTGGCGGGTGCTGAAGAAATCAATAACTGCCTTATAGAAGACACATCGATATTTTTCTTTATCTCATCTGGAAGGGCCAGCATCATGATGTAATGAGTCGGCACCAAAGACGTGAACGTAATCTTATACTTTTCAATGGTCTTAAGTAGATCCTCGGGATCGAAGCTGACCATATTGTAAACAAACACTGCTGCAGAAACCAGAGTGTAAGCGAATGAATAAAATATAGAATTGACGTGGCACATCGGCATTACCAACATGACTTTATCCGAGGGTCGAACCCCCATATTGACATCATTCAAAAAGTACTGCGCCATGTAACTTTCGTGGGTTCTCATAACCCCCTTGGGCCTGCCCGTGGTCCCCGATGTATACATTATCGTCCAGGTATCATCACAGCTCACTGATACCGAAGGCTCCTCCGATGAAGATTCTGCCAGCCAGTCTTCGTATCCCACATATCCACTAGGGACGGGTCCTTCACCCAGGTAAACATAGGCATCATCAGGAACGGATAAATTTTTCCTTATGCTTTCAATCATCTCCACAAAAGGAGACTCAACGATAAAGGCACGGCATTCCGAGTGGTTGACTATATACTCGATATCAGCTTCGGCCAACCTGAACATGATAGGGACTGCAACCTGCCCGCCTTTTGCACATCCTGCATAGATGTCCATCCATTCTCCCCGATTGAAAGCAAGTACGGCTACAGCATCTCCATGACCTACACCCATATCCTGCAAACCGTTTGCCAACCGGCAACTCCTGGAATTCCATTCTCTAAAAGTGATTTCTCGAGATTTATCCTGCCAGCCCAATTTATCCGGAAAATGAGTTGAATTCATTTTAACTACCGTACCGACATGGGTCCACCTGCCCTCAGCCATTTTATTAACCTCCTTCCTGCTCTTAACCTTGTCTAAATACAAAAATATTTAAAACAGCTTATTTAAGATCAACTATGATCTTCTAAGGCAAAAAGTGAAGCTCCAACGGCTCCGGTCAACTGAGGAAATTCAGGAACAAAAATCCGGCTCCCGGTTATCTCACCCAGCATCTCCACCAAATACGGATTATGGGCTACAACGCCACCAGTCATCACGACCCTGCTCGTAAGAGAGTCCATTTCCATAATCCTCTTAATCACGGAATAAAAAAGCCCTTTGACTATATCCGGCACCTTCTTACCCCGCCTGATATTCTCCAGAACTTCCGTGGCTGAAAAAACTGTACAGTAACTCCCCAGTTCCACCATGTCTGTGGAGGCACGAGCCAAATTATTCATGTTCTCCAGAGGAATATCGAGGCGCTGGGACATCTCTTCCAGAAAAGCCCCGGTCCCGGCGGCGCACTTTCTGTTCATCTTGAAACTTAGCCTTCGGCCTTGCCCATCCAGCTTGATGACCTTGTTATCCTGCCCTCCGATGTCAATGACGGTCATTTCCATGGGAAAATAATGGTAACAACCCTTGGCATGGCATCCTATCTCAGTTTTTGTGTCGTCCCTGAAGGGGACATTCTTTCTTCCGTAACCTGTTGAAATGCATCTCGCGATTTCGCCTGCCTGCCTGCCTGCTGCCCCTAAAGCTGATGCCAGGCATGTTTCAGCCGTCAGTGAAAAATCTGTACCCGATTTCCTTACTGCAAAACCCAGAAGTCTCTTTTCCGGATCAAGTATGGCTACCTTGGTATGGGATGCGCCTACGTCAACTCCTGCATAGATCTTGGTTGGCATCATATCTCTTCCAGCTGCTCGACAAAGGCCTCTATATTTGTCCTGGTCTGCTCCTCTGAATAACACCTCAGATCATTAAGATCACCATTAATGGTAAGTACAGGAATTCCTAGTTCCCTGCTCAGTCTTTCAGGCATACCATAGCGATTATTTGAATTGTTAGGGCAGGTCTTGGCATCATGAAATATGATACCATCCAATTTGAAGAATTTGTGACAATCCTTGATATAGGATTCTTTGTAGGATTCGTCCCTGACTATAAATAATTCGGTATAGGCCAGGGCCATGCTCTCAAAAGGAGTTTCAGGATCAAGCTGATCAAAAATCCAGCTGTTACAATAGGTGGAGGCCACCACACACGTCTTTAGTGAAGCGAATTGTTCAGAAAGTGCCTTTAGTTTTCCCCAAACAGGCATTCCTTCCCAGTACACTCGATGCTTCTCTCCTTCTACGGCAGCTATACCGGTTGACACCCGTTCCTGCAACTCCTCCAACAAAAGTTCATAATAGTCAACAGCTTCCCTGCTACCACGACCAACAACAGCCGGAGCCATGTGAATAGTTGCATCAAAAAACGTCCAGGGGGAAGGAATTGCTGCTGCTGATTCGAGACAGGCTCGCCAGAGTTCAGAGGTCCGTCTGGAATAACCCACAGCCTCTTTAAAACGATCCATATCAAATTTTTCATTGGAGATCTGTTCTAATTTTGGCACCAGGTCCTCCATTTGCCTGGCGATATCCTTTGTCTGGTAATCCCGGATCTCACTGATGTCCCGATGAGTGTGCACACCTATCAAGGGCACGTTAAACTCCCTTGAGTACCATGCAAACCAGTCCTGAACATCTCTGCATTGATTGGTATTGAAGACCAGAACATCCGGTCTGGGAACAGACTCTATGCCGTAAGCCTTTGCCAAAGGCGTTTTCTTGCGGACATAGGAACCTATGTCGCTGGTCAGGTATGAACAGATATCTGGTGAATAACCCAAGGCATTGGCGTAAGGAATGAGTTCTGTTGCTGTTCTGCTCGCCCCAAGCATTGCGCCATGATTTTCAGGAAAAAACACCAAAAACCCCATACCTCTCAGCAGCTCTGCCGGGCCGACGCTGGTACACCAGGCAATCTTCTTAGAGCCGGTCCTGGACGCTTCATCCATCTCATAGAAGTGGTTAGCCATAATCTCTTTCAAAGTCTTACCGGCTTTAAATTCCTTCCTTGAAACTGTCTCTTTATCAGTCACACTGTTTCCTCCTTAGTGTCAATGCCTCTCTAATGTCTACTCCATGGCATTCGAAACAATCTCGGTGATATCCATAATCTTTATTTTTCCCCTCTCTTCTTTAGGAATGGCCCTGGCCCCCTTCCTAAGATTATCTTTGCACGCTGCGCAGCCGGAGACGATTATCTCAGCTCCTACTTCAAGTGCATCCCTTACCCTTTCAGCAGCCATATCCACGGCCATTTCCGGATTATTGGCCGCTACACCCCCTCCACCTCCACAGCAACGGGCCTGTAGCCTGTTAAGAGACATTTCCACGTACTCCAAACCCGGTATTTTTTTCAGTATGTTCCTTGGTTCCTCAAAAATTTTGAAAGTCCTTCCGAGGTCGCACGGATCATGGTAGGTTACTCTTTTTTCCAGAGCGTGTGTAAAATTCAGTCTTTTCCCTCTTATCAACTTGTCAAGATAATGAACCGAGTGATACACCTCCAGGCCAAGATCTCTTATCTGAGGATAGAGCTTCCTGAAGGTCTTGTAGCAGCCGGCACAAGGGGTTACCAGCTCCTTTGCGTGTGTTGAGCGGATCAGTTCCATAACCATTTCCTGATGAGGCAGAAACTCGTCCGATCCCATAAGGAAAAGCGGAAAACCGCAGCAGATCTCCTCCACGCCCAAGACCGTGTATTCTACATCAGCGTTATCCATAGCCATGATAAGGCTAGGGACCATTTTCATATCAAGATAACTAGGCACGCATCCCATAAATAAAAGGGTATCCGCCTGTTGTCGGACCTGCCCTGTTTTAATTTTTTCCTTTAGTGTCTTCGGGAAAATATCCGCTCTCTCTTCTTTAGCGCTTGAATAGACATTACCTGTATTTAGGATATTGTCTCTGACCCCCAGGAGAGGTGCCGGAACCAGACCCGCATCATAAAGTTTTTTCCGGGCCCCTTCTACAATTTCATCCACCTTGATCTGAGCAGGACAATAATATGTACATGCCTGGCATGTCGTACAACTGTAAAAAGCTTCAGCCAAGCCGGCTGAGGGTTCTATCGACCCATTCATGAAATAAAAGGCCAGTGCATTTCTGCCGCGAGCATTTCTTGATTCCCTTTGGGTCACCCTAAAAGTGGGGCAACCGAGCCTGCAAAATCCGCAATGTATGCATGCCAGGACCTCGTTGTCCACTTCCTCTCCGAAAAAACTGAACCCTTCGGGCTGGTCGAGGAGGGGTTGAAATGCAAAATAGTCATAAATATCTGATTTTTTTTCAGAAATTTCAAGGTCCATCTTTCCTGGATTCAGGATATTATCGGGATCCAGGGCTTTCTTTATCTTTCTCATGACCTCAAGAGCTGGACCAAGCTGTTTTTCGATATGCGCTGCCCTGGTCAGTCCGGTACCGTGTTCAGCGCTTATCGTCCCTTTCATCTCAATGGCAGTATCCATTAGTTCTTCCACTGCCGCTTTGACCCGGTCCCAGTCATCCCTGCTACGTACATCTGCGACAAACGTTGTATGGACATTTCCATCGCCAACATGACCGAATGTAGCTATAATCACATTATATTTCTCAGAAATTGCCTGGGCTCGACGGATGGTCTCAGGAATCATTGTAGACGGCACACCTAAATCCTCGGCAATAGGAATGAGACGATTTCCAGGCTTTATGCGTGACAGAGTAGGCACCAGGCCCCCTCTGGCCCTCATCATTTCCTCTCTCCTGGTCTGATCGTCTGTCCATTCAAATTCATGCACATTGTGTTTTTTGCAGATACCATCAATACGATTCATATCTCTAACAACCACATCTCTGGCCCCGTCCGCCTCCATGATCAGGATCGCTTCCACTCCGCTCACATCCCTGCCCAGACCCTTTTCAACGACCTTGAGGCTGAATTTGTCCATGATCTCACAGGCCGCCAGTCTAATGCCTGAAGTGGTCACTTCGGTTACCGCATTACCTGCTGCATTAATATCCCCGAAAATCGCCATAGCCAGGGCACCGTATTCCGGGGCCGGTTCCAATTTTACTATTACTTCAGTAATTATACCCAAAGTCCCTTCAGCGGCGCAAAAGAGATGCGTCAGGTCATAGCCCAGGGAACTCTTAGGAGCAGTAGTTCCGGTATTAATCACAGATCCGTCAGCGAGAACGACTTTGAGACCTTTTATATAGTCGCGGGTAGTCCCATATTTAACTGCCCTGTGGCCGCTGGCATTGGTAGACACCATTCCGCCTATACTGGCGATGGCCTCGCTTCCCGGATTTGGTGGAAACATCAGTTTATACTCCGCCAGTTTCCGGTTAAGTGGAAGGCATGTTACTCCCGGTTCAACTCGTGCATAAAAATCCTCCTTATTGATCTCCAGGATTTTATTCATATTATGAAGATCCAGAAGGATCCCGCCCCTTACCGGCAGTACAGCCCCGGTAACACTGGTTCCGCTTCCCCGCGCAGTTACCGGAACGCGATTTCTATGTGCGATCTTCATTATGCCCGATACCTGTTCAGTACTTGTTGCGAATACCACTGCCTCAGGAATACCCTGATGAACAGACATATCCCTTGAATTGCAAAGGCATTCTATTCTGTCATGGAAGACATTTTGAGGCCCAACAATCTGGATAATTTCTTGAATTGTATCCAAGGCTTCACCTCCTGCAGCTGGGGGTCTGACCAGGATTCCTTAACCGGTTCCTTTTTTCCCTGAGTTAAATCGCTGTACATTCTGACAATCAGTGCACAGATTTCTTTTTCTCTTAAGCTTCCCTTTGAAATACCTTAAAAAGACATGATTCAAACACAAAAAGGCTGTGGGAACTCAGATCTCCGGCAAGGCGCGAATGAAGCGGTATGGCTAGAACTAATATTGGAGATCGCTAAAATTTACGGCTATAATTTAGCTATAAAATATCTATAGCTAATGAATCTCATTATTGTCAAGGCAAAACAGGACACTCCGATACCTAGAAAGTTCGCCCGAATATCCCTCGAATCTCCATCCTATCAAACCATCTTAAAGACCGGCGGGCCTGGCTCAACCAACTTGTCGTATACACATAGTTGACCATGATTCCACAGGATTCTTTCAATCCCCTGACGGAAGGATTTCCCAGGAACCTGATGTATTTCTGGGTAACCTTGGCTCCATTTCCCAAATGAAAACCAGCTACAGGATTTAAAGGTTTGCCTTGTAAATTCTTTTCAGCAGTAATGTAATGATAGACTATCTTTATAAATGGATCACGCAGCTCTTTACTCAATCCTTCGTCATGAGGCCATGAAGGATCGGAAAGTAATAGTAATAAGGCGGAATTGAATTCGTCAGTATCAGAAATGCCCGCCCTCTCAAGAACCATCGTGACTGCCTTTTTTGGGAAAAAAGAGATTACATCTTTCGTTTTGAGTTTAAATTCAGTGTCTTGCCCCTTCAGGACAGGCATCAGGTACCCTTGCCAAAAACCGGGTAAGGGGCTTAATGTGGCAAAATTTCTCACCTTCTCATTTTCCTCCCTGATATAATCCATTACCTTACCGATCAGCATCTTACCAAGCCCCAGCCCCGTCAATCCATTCTGGGTGTTATTTATGGAATAAAATATTGCAGTATCAACTCTTACTCTGCCCTTTTCTTTCTCATCGCCCACGACCATAATCTGGTCGACGTTCCCCGCTATCCCCTCAGTCAGGGCGACTTCTATAAAAACAACAGGTTCATAGGGAAGAAGCCTATGGTATAGTGCGAAACATTTCATATCCTTTCCCAGACGCTGTCCCATTTCTTCAATACTTACCATAGGATGAACCAGGTCACGGTTCTTGATAAGCTCTATCTGTCGGTAGGAGGAGTCAAGGGTGATTTCTTCCAGATAAAGAAAACCCTCCTGGAACCACATTTCAAAAAGAAAACTTATGTCCAAATCCAGGGGCTCAAGGTTGAACTGGGACCGCCGTCTGACGGACAAAAGGTCCCCTCGGAAGTCGAGCAGGAACTTGAGTCCGCCTGGTGAACGTGAAATAGCTCTAAAAATCTTTAAGCGGGGAGAATAGGATTTTTTCCTGAATTCCGATAGAAGGACAGGCCAATGCGGGTCTTTCTGGTCACATTTGGCCAGGGATTCCAGCACAGGTTTGACCTCATTTTTGGCAGTCTCAACACGTTCCACAAGGTACCTGAAAAGAAATTCTCTTTCATTTTCTCCAAGTGCTTCATAATCTTCTTTTACCTTAAAAAACGATTCTTCAAACCCCTCTCCGTCCTCCCCTAAACTGATCATTCCCTTCAAAACTCTTTCAATGAGTTTGATATTTTTTTCCGGTGGTTCCCCTTTTGTGTTCTTTTCCATATTTCTCTCCATCAAAATAAATACACTTTAGGGAAAATAAATTTAAGTAGAAATCAGGGAAACTAAAAAGGTTACAATTGGGGAGAAAGAGTGTCTTTGGAATATCACGAGTCTAGAATCTACAAGTTTTTTAGCCATTTATCCTAGCCAAAAGCCGATATCTCAAACTCTTTTTTTTCGAGGGCCCTTATCCTGTCCCTTATCTTTGCTGCTTGTTCGAACTCCAGCCGCGCGGCGGCCTCCTGCATCTTCGTCCCGAGTTCCTTTATGGTTTCGGAAATCTGATCCGGAGTCAGGTAATCTGTCGCATCTTCAGCCACAGCGGGGACTGTCACATAGTCAGCTTCGTAAGTCGACCCAAGTATTTCACTTATGTTCTTCCGGATCGATGCAGGTGTTATGTTATTCAATTTATTATAATTAATTTGAATACTACGACGTCTTTTGCTCTCATCGATGGCCATTTTCATAGAATCAGTCATCCTATCGGCATAAAAAACTACCGATCCGTTTATGTTCCGCGAAGCCCTGCCGCTTGTTTGTATTAGTGACCTCTCTGAACGGAGAAAGCCTTCTTTATCCGCATCCAGTACCGCCACTAAGGAGACTTCCGGAATGTCCAACCCCTCCCTCAATAAATTTATTCCTACCAGAACATCAAATATACCCAATCTCAAGTCCCGTATAATCTCCGTTCTCTCGATAGTTTTTATATCCGAGTGCATGTAACGCACTCTTATTCCCAGATCTGAATAATATTCTGTAAGGGCTTCGGCCATATTTTTTGTCAGAGTCGTGACGAGTACCCTTTCGCCTCTTTCAACACATTGCGTTATCAAACCCACAAGGTCATCCACCTGGTTCACAGCTGGTCTAACCTCGATTCTAGGGTCTGCCAGGCCTGTGGGTCTGATAATCTGTTCCACTGTTTGCTCCGAAATCCTTAATTCATAGGGACCCGGCGTAGCTGAAACATACACTACCTGATGTGTCCTTTCCTCAAATTCATCGAACCTCAGAGGCCTGTTGTCAAGCGCAGAGGGAAGCCTGAAACCATAGTTTACCAATGTCTCCTTTCTGGCTCTGTCGCCCCGATACATTCCATTGAGTTGCGGAACAGTAATATGGCTCTCATCTATAATAGTCAGAAAATCCCTTGGGAAGTAGTCAAGAAGAGTAGGGGGAGGTTCTCCGGGAGATCTGCCTGTCAGGTGTCTTGAATAATTTTCTATTCCGTGACAATACCCCATCTCGATCATCATCTCCAAATCGAAGCGGGTACGCTCTTCGATGCGTTGTGCCTCCAGCAATTTGTTCTGAGAATAAAAAAAATCCAACTGGGCCTCAAGCTCATCCTTTATAGCCTTAATAGCCCTTTCCCTTATTTCTACCGTGGTAACATAATGGGTGGCAGGGTATATGGTTATTCGGCTGAGTGTCTTGACAGCCTTTCCAGTCAAGGGATCTATTTCCTGAATAGACTCTACCAGGTCCCCAAAAAAAATTATGCGAACAGCACGGTCCTCTTCATGAACCGGATATATGTCCAGGACATCGCCCCTGATGCGAAACCTTCCCCTGTAAAAATCTAGATCACCCCTCTCGTATTGAATCTCCACCAATTTGCCTATGGCTTCTTCCCTGGAGATGAGGCTATCTTTCTCAACATAAAGGAGCATGTCATGATAGGCCTCAGGAGACCCCAGGCCGTAAATACAGGAAACACTGGCCACAATTATCACGTCATCGCGATCTAAAAGCGATCTGGTAGCCGAATGACGCAGTTTATCTATCTGTTCATTTATGCTGGCATCTTTCTGCACATATGTATCTGTTTGAGGAATGTAGGCTTCAGGCTGATAATAATCGTAGTAACTTACAAAGTATTCAACTGCGTTGTTGGGGAATAGTGCCTTTAATTCTTGATATAGCTGCGCAGCCAGAGTTTTATTGGGGGCGATCACAAGAGCTGGTCTTTGCACCTCATAAATAACTCTAGCAACGGTAAAAGTCTTGCCGGATCCGGTAACGCCAAGCAGAACCTGATGCCCCAGACCGTCTTTGATGCCTCTTGAAAGCGCCTTTATTGCATCTGGCTGATCCCCGCAGGGTGTAAGCTCTGATGCAAATTTAAACATCAAGCCTCCATGTGGTTCCATGCGGCCCGTCCTCGAGGAGGATACCCATCTCCTTAAGGCGGTCCCGCACGTCATCCGCCTTTGACCAGTCCTTCATCTCCCTGGCGGCTGACCTCTCTTCAATCATCCTTTCTATTTCTAATGAATCAACAGCCGGTTCAGAGCCGGATACCTCTTTAAAAAATTTTTGGGGCTCCTCCTGAAAAAGGCCCAGGACATTACCGGCAAGGAACAGCTCAAGTCGCTCTTTAGCCAGCATATCGAAGGCGTCTTGTCCGGAATCAAGCAGCCTGTTTATCTCTCTTACCTTATCAAAAATTAATCCTATAGCACCTGCAGTATTAAGGTCGTCGTCCATCATCCTGATGAACTCCTCCAAAAACCCACCTTCTGCTGCAGCGTTATTAAGCTGCCTGTAAGGTGCATTCACCTCTATGGTCTCGTCCTCATATGACCCGATAACGCTTTCTATTCTCTCGAGTGTCCTGTATATTCGAATAAGTCCCGACTGTAGTGCCAAAACACTGCTCTTGGAAAAATCAAGGGGACTCCTGTAGTGCTTGGAAAGAAGAAAAAGCCGCAGGACTTCCGGATGATAGTAATTAAGGGCATTTCTGATTGTCAAAAAATTACCCAGCGATTTGGACATTTTCTCCGATTCAACCGTCACAAAACCATTATGGACCCAATACCTGGCGAACTCTCCGCCGTTAGCCCCAATTGATTGAGCCCTTTCATTCTCGTGGTGGGGGAAAAGCAGATCCAAACCTCCACCATGGATGTCGAACGTCGGGCCCAAATAATGGTTGCTCATTACTGAGCATTCTATATGCCATCCTGGCCTCCCCTGGCCCCAGGGACTCGGCCACTGAGGCTCATCCGGCTTCGCCCCTTTCCAGAGAATGAAATCCATGGGATGATTCTTTTTTTCATCCACGTCGATTCTGCTGCCGGCCTGCATATCCTCCAGTTTTCTTCCGGAAAGTGCCCCATAGCCCTGGAATTTCTCCACCGAGAAAAATACGTCGTGGTCCACAACATAGGCATAACCATTTTCAATAAGGGAAGAAATCATGCTGATCATCCCATCGATATGTTCCGTTGCCCTCGGCTCAAAATCCGCTTTCAAGACTCCGAGTCGTCCCATATCCTCATAGAATGCATCTATATTCTCCTGTGCCAGGACGCTGAAATTTTTTCCAGTCTCTCGTGCCCTTTGTATGATTTTATCGTCTATATCGGTAAAATTGCGGACATATGTGACGTCAAGGCCCCTTGAACGGAGATATCTTGCCAGCACATCAAAAACTATGGCAGATCGAGCGTGGCCGATATGGCAAAGGTCATAAACCGTTACACCACACACATACATTCCAACCTTTCCCTCCTTCAGAGGCCGAAATGTTTCTTTTCTTCGAGAGGCAGTGTTATACAACTTCAGGTTCACTTAAATTCTCCTGTTCATATTTTGTCAAAAGGTCTTTCCCAGGCCTCTTTTTTTCGTGGCCGTATCAGCCGGGCCCTGAGAAAACGCAAACCATCATATGACATAGCTTTACGTGATGAATTGCCGCCGGCTCTATTAATGACGCCCCATGAAATTTCTGGTCCGCAGGAAAGAAAAAAAGTTGTTGCTTCTTGTAAGGAAGGGAGTTTCCTGGTGCAGAGCTAAACCTTCATGAGACTGATAACGGCAAACGCCGCCATCCCCTCATGCCGTCCGCAAAACCCCATTCCTTCAGTCGTGGTTGCTTTTATATTGATCTTTTCTATCCTGGAGGCAAGTGCATCCGCAAGTCTTTCACGCATGGCGTGCAGGCTGTCTGCAAGTCTGGGCCTTTCTGCGACAATGGTAGAATCCAGGTTATTCAGGGCAAATCCCTCACGACTGGCCCAGCCCGCCACCTCTCTCAACAGAGACAGGCTGACCGCACCTTCGTAAAAAGGATCATTATCCGGGAAATATCTCCCGATATCTCCCATTCCCAGGGCCCCTATCATGGCATCTATAATTGCATGCGTTAAAACATCTGCATCGGAATGCCCTTCCAGGCCGAGTTCGTAGGGAATCTCTACGCCGCCCAGGACCAGGGGACGTCCCTTTACTAAACGATGTGCGTCATAGCCGAAACCGATACGAAACAAAATCCCCCCGTGACAGGCTTTGAGACTTAAACTGAATTCGTCATTCTAAAATTCATTTTACTCTTCAATACCGTCTAATCATATTAATTCAGCTGGGATCAATGGCAGCTGCTGCAATTGGTGCTTGAACACGAAGAACACCCGGATGTCCCTGAAGAGGGGCTAAAATCTCCTCCGCTCTTAAAACCGCAGGCTGACATGAGACGCTCCAGACTGTCTCCCTGGCACCTTGGACAGGTCACCTTGTCTTTGTTGCCCAGGAGCAGGGCTTCAAACTCTTCCCGGCATTTTGTACACCTGAATTCATAAATTGGCATATGTTTTTTCCTCTCTTACAGGTTAATGCTTAATATTAATGTTTTCACTAAACCGGACACAGATTATTCATCTTTTCCCGATTCAATTTCCCTCAATTGTTCTAAAACCGCTGCGCAAAGCAGAGGAAACATGATCTCGTGATGTCCTATTAAATTATATCCTTTCCCTCCATCAGCGGTTGGCCTGTTTACCACATTGGTTATCGGGCGATACTGACGAATAAAATCCATATTCACTGTCGTAAAATCTCTCACTTCATGGCCAAGATTCCGCACCAGACTTAGGGCCTTCAAAAAGACCTCAGGCAAAATCACGGCAGACCCGAGATTAATAAAAACTCCACCTTCCAATTTTGAAACGAGACGGGCAAATAGCCTGAAGTCCAGGTGAGATGTAGAGCCGATAGCAGCACCGTCCGCACTAGGGTGAAAGTGAATTATATCGGTTCCAACCGCCACGTGAACTGTTACAGGAATTTTAAGGCGAGACGCAGTAGCAAGTATACTATTCTCATTGTATGTAAAATTCTCCCTGATCAGCATCTGACCTACCACGGCTCCAAGCCCCAGGTCATTTTTTGCACCTTCGGCGATTGCCGCGTTGAGAAATTCCCCTGTCTCGCGAGCCATTCCAAAATTTCCCGCCCCGATCTCCTCTGCCACGTCTTCGGAAGTGTGGCCGACCATTGCAAGTTCAGCGTCGTGAATAATTCCTGCCCCATTCATGGCTACTCCACTGAGAACTCCTCTGTTCATCATGTCGATGATAAGCGGATTGAGTCCCACTTTTATGGCATGGGCCCCCATTGCAAGCACAACGGTCCCCTTTGAGAGCACGGTTCTGGATATATGATCTACGACCTCAGCGAAATCCTTTCCGGCAAGCACCGATGGTAACGATTTAAGCCATTGCCCCATGGGACCACCAGGATTCCATGGCAGCCCAAAGTCGCTAATCTTTACTTTGCTATTCCTTTCTCTCAAGGAATAAGACTTCACTCCGTTTAATGAAATAGGTGTCAATCCTGTCATAGTAAAAGCCTATTCGTCCGAGATATGCCGCTGGAAAAGAATATAGTCCACAAGATGGCACAATATATGCCCGGCAAGGATGTGCACTTCCTGGATACGCGGAGTGGAATCACTTTTCACCACCAGCGCCGTATCAACCATCTTCGCGAGCTTTCCACCATCTTTTCCAAGCAACCCCACGGTAAACAGGCCCTGGGCAGAGGCGACTTTGACCGCGGAGATTAAGTTCCTTGAATTGCCGCTTGTGCTGATAGCTAAAAATATGTCCCCCTCAATTCCCAACGCCTTGACCTGTTTGGAAAAAATATCGTCAAAGGAGTAATCGTTTGCTATGCTGGTTATCACCGAAGTATCCGTCGTAAGAGCCAGCGCCGGAAGAGGGGGACGCTCAAGCGTGTACCGATTGACGAATTCAGCGGCAATATGCTGAGCATCTGCTGCACTACCACCGTTGCCACAAAGAAGCAGCTTATGGTCGCTGGTAAACGCAAACGCCATTTTTTCGGCCAGAGCAGCCAGACTGGAAGCGTTTTCATTAATAAAAGCCCCTTTTACCTCCAGGCTTTCAGCTAAAATTTTATTAATTATATCTTCCAATTAATTCCCTCTCATCACTAAACAGTCATCTAATGTATATGTTAAGAAGCTATAGCCTTTGAAGGCATTTGTCAACTTCCCCCATGACTCAAAGAGTACATTGAAATCGGTTTTTAATCTTCTATTTAGGATTTTTATTTATTTTTGGGGAAAGACAGATCCAGGAAAGTTTAAATGTACTATTATATTCAATAAAACTTTTTAATATATTAAAATAGATTAAATTAAATTAGATCATATCGGTCTAAGCTGGGGTTTTGGTGTAAAAAACAGCTGATAAAAATTGAGATGGAGGGACTTATAAACAAAAAATTAAAAGTTCTGGGCTATCGAGTGTGTCAGCAAACTGAAAAGGTAAGACCTTTTCCTTCATAGTTAAACACGAAATTACTGCTTATTTATAGAAGCCAGTTTCTTGACCGCCTCTGCTACTGTTTTCAGTTCCTTTTCCTTAAGCGTCCTCACATCAAAGAGTAACCTATCCTTCTCGAGTCTTGTAAGCACTGGCGGCTCGTAGGCTCTAAGCCAGCTTTCCATGAAGTGTGCTGACAAACTTCCTGGGACAAGACAGAGCAACCGGCTCGGAAGCTCCAGGATAGGCAAAGCACCACCACCCGCCCGGGAATCCCCATCTATCAGTTCGAACTTGAAATTACTGGTTGCTGGTTTTCCTACCAGCTTCAAGAGACGCTCCGCCTTTTTCTTAAGGGAGCTATATGGCTGGCAGATCATCTTTAGGGTAGGAATGTCCCTGACAGCGATCCTTTCATCCCTGTAAAGTCGAAGGGTCTCTTCCAGGGCCAGCAGGGTTAGTTTGTCTATCCTGAGTGCCCTGTTCAGTGGATTCCTTCTGATCGCTTCAATCAAATCTTTTCGGCCCAGAATTATCCCCGCCTGGGCCCCTCCCAGCAATTTATCGCCACTGAAAGTAACCAGATCTGCCCCTTGATCCAGAGCCTCCTGAACAGTCGGTTCTCTAGCCAGGCCGTATTTGGAAAAATCCACAAGACAGCCGCTGCCTAGATCATTCATTACCGGTATTCTGTATCGTCTACCCAGCCTTCCAAGTTCTGTAAGGGGGACTTCTTCTGTAAAACCCACGATCTGAAAATTACTGGTGTGGACTTTCAAAAGGAGCCCGGTTTCAGGCCCTATTACTTCTTCGTAATCACTGAGGTGCGTCTTATTGGTGGTCCCTACTTCCACCATTATAGCCCCGCTCTTTCTCATCACGTCCGGAATGCGAAAAGACCCCCCTATTTCAACGAGTTCACCCCGAGAAATAACCACCTCACGATCCTTGGCCAGTGTCTCGAGACAAATAAGGACAGCGGCAGCATTATTATTTACCACCATGGCGCTTTCGGCGCTGGTCAGCTCCCTGAGAATATCTTCTACGTGAGAATACCTGCTTCCGCGTATACCCTTCTCCAGGCTGTATTCAAGATTGCTGTATCCAGAAGCTATGGATTTCATTCTCTTCACAACCCTGTCTGCCAGGAGCGATCTTCCCAAATTTGTATGCACTACAACCCCGGTGGCATTTATAACCGGCCTAAGGCTGGGACGCGTTACAATACTCAATCGATCCATAACCATGTCTGCAACCGATTCGATTCGCAATTCGAAGCCGTCCAGATCTTCTCCATTCCGGATCCTCGCTCTGAGTTCATCTAGAACCTGGTTTATTGAAATCAAAACAACCGATTTCGGATAAACGCCGGAAGCTTTAGCTATCTCTGGACTCATCAGCAACCGGTCTACACCCGGTATTTTTTTGAACAACTCCTGTCTTGGGCTGACCATAACCTGGTATTCCCCTTTGTTTTCAAATTCATCAGTTCGATATTAAATTGTCAGCATAAGCTGACAAGTGCCTTAAGGCCTCGAGAATCCTGATGATCTACAATCAAGCGTTTTTAATATAAAAAACTTTTCGCTCAGCGTCAAACAATTCCCTTTTCTCAAAGGCCGGTTCTATTAATCAGCTCTGAACCCTTTTGCATTTGGGCCAATAAATCGTAGAATTTTTGGTTTGCCCACGTGGCAATTGTTTAGAAATCAGCTTGCAAAATAAAAGATGATTGTGATAATAATTATTAAATATGGTGGGTGTAGCTCAGTTGGTAGAGCACTGGGTTGTGGCCCCAGTTGCCGAGGGTTCGAGTCCCTTCACTCACCCCATAGACAAACAAAAAGGGTATCCTTTCGGATACCCTTTCTAGTTCGAGCACTTGAAAAAAGGGATTGAAAATTAAAAATAATGAACACAGAAATACATCTATTTCGATTGTTCTATTTTATTCAGCTTGCTTATCAAATCCTCTGACACCTCTTTTACACCAGGCCTGCCATCCAGTTCTATTATCTTGGGAACAGAGTTTCTCTTAGAAAGGTCTTTGTAAAAATTTACCGCAGCCATGGTGCCGGTTTCTGTATCATAATATATATTGTGTCTTTGATCTATTGCTTCTTCATCCTGGTCATCTGACCTGGTCTTCAACTCACCGCCGCATATTCTGCATTTATCTCCATCCGGCTTGATCGCATCAATGTAGATATTGTTGGGATGGTTATTATCATTAACACACAGCCTTCTGCCCATTATGCGGTTCTTTGCAATCTGCCTGTCAAGTACTATCTCAATCACTATATCGAGGTTGATTCCCTCCTGATTAAGCGCCTTGTCCAATTCCTTAGCCTGTGTGAGGTTCCTAGGGAAACCATCCAGGAGCCATCCGTTTTTGCAGTCACTTTCTTTAAGACGATTGAGAATCATTGGAACTGTTATACTGTCGGGTACCAGCTCGCCACGGTCAATATAACCTTTGGCTTCTTTACCGAGGTCAGTTCCGCGTGAAATATTATCCCTAAAAATCACACCTGTTTCAATGTGGGGTATCCCGAATTTATCCTTTACTATAGACCCCTGTGTGCCTTTACCGCTTCCATTTGGTCCAAAAAAAAGTATCTTCATAATCCTCTACTCTCCTCTTGGTTTACGTTTTATTTTCTGCTCTGTATTTGAAAATAGACTCGTTTGCACAAGCAATATTCATTTGGCTGACCGGCAGGTCAAGCCTTTGGAGATAAGGCGTGCAAAAGTTAACAGCCACATGCAAAATATTCAAAAACAGTTGTCATGTCAAGGAACTAACCCGAACTTCCGAAAACCTACCGTCAACAAATCTTAGTGGACACTTGACCTGTTTTAGTGAAGTTTAAAAATAGCATTCATGTATCACTATGAAAATTGGCTAAACCAGACCCAAAAACGAGGAGAAAAAAATATGCGGATCATCGAAAAACAGTCCGGATTTTCCGGCAGCCGACTCTGTGAATCCCCGGTCATGTTTTATTGATTCAAGCTCTTTCCTGGAGGCCCACGCAAAAGGCGCCGGTTCACTGGTGTGGGTCTTCTTGCAAATGGGTGTAAAGTGATCGCTGGCGACCATTACGCGGTAGTTATCAAAACTTTTTAAACCCTGAAGGACAGTACCTACAACCTTTTCATCGAAGTCCTCTATAGCTTGGATCTTCTCTTTTACGCTACCGTTGTGGCTCGCCTCATCCGGGGCTTCTACATGCACGAGGATAAAATCAAGATACTTAAGCCCTTCCAGCGCACCGTTCGCCTTTCCCAGATAATTAGTATCCAGATACCCTGTGGCCCCGTCTATGTTTATAATTTCAAAACCTGCGTACACACCGATACCTTTCAACAGGTCAACGGCAGATATGACTCCTCCTTTCAGTCCAAACAGGTCGACAAAAAGTGGAAGGCTGGGCGCCCTTCCCTGTCCCCACAACCATATGGAGTTTGCCGCCTTTTTTCCTCTCTCTATTCTCCTTATATTAACCGGATGGTCCTTTAGAATATTCCAGGAAAGACGGATTATGCCGGGAATAGGGTCTTCCTCTTCCCTTCTCATGTTGAGATAGGGCGCCATGTTTTGGTCCAGCACATCATGTGGAGGGATAGTCTTCACCTCTTCCGGCCCTTTATCCCATACAAGCAGGTGTCTGTAAGCCACTCCAGGATAGATCTTAATAGAGGGGAGCTGCATTTCCTTTCTCAAGTCCGCAACTATCTCACTCGCCTCAGCGGTTGAAATATCCCCGGAGCTGTGACTAACCATCACAATCTCATCATCAGACTTGAAATCCAGGTTTACGAGGTTCATTCTGAACGCCACATCATCTGGCCGAAGTTTTATTCCCATACTTGCCGCCTCAAAGGGTGACCTTCCTGTATGATATTTTGCCGGGTCGTACCCTATTAGAGAAAGATTGGCTACATCACTCCCCGGCTCCATACCGTTGGGAATCGTTTTAACCAGACCGATACTGCAGGCGGCAATCCTGTCCATATTAGGTGTCCTTGCGACTTCAAGTGGCGTCTTTCCCCCCAGCTGGTCAAGCGGATAATCCGCCATTCCGTCCCCTACCATAAGAATATATTTACTTTTTGATTGATTATTTGTCATGACCTTCCATAACGCTGGCGTCAAGCGCTCACATAAAACAACACACTTGGAGAACAACCTGCCTAAGAGGCCTAGGGGGCTTCCACCCTGATCATAATCGTCCTGTCTGTCAGAATCTCCAGTTTATCCAGGGATGAAAGGGCTTTTTGAACATCACTCTCGCGGGCCTCATGGGTCAACATTACTATAGGCACACCCCGATCCACCTCACGGCCCTTCTGAATTACCGAGGAAATACTAATATCGTGTTCGCCGAGAATCCCGGCTATCTTGGAGAGGACCCCAGGTCTGTCCAGGGCAGAGAACCTGAAATAATAAGGACTCACAAGACTCTCTATCGGTTGAATGCGGACCTCTTTTACAGGTGAACGTTCATGTGCAAGAGGAGAAGCAATCCCCTTATTTCCGAGATGGATCTGTCTGGCCATACCAATTATATCCGATACCACTGCACTTGCCGTTGTTCTCCTACCAGCGCCAAGCCCGTAATAGAGGTTTTGACCGACAAAGTCTCCCTCCAGAAAAATTGCATTGTAGGCCTCATTCACATTTGCCAGGATATGATTTTCCGTTATCATCGTGGGGTGGACGCGCGCTTCCATGTAATCCCCTAAATCCCTGGCCACAGCCAGCAGTTTTACACTGTATCCGAATTCATTCGCGTAACATAAATCCTCAGGGGTCAGGTCTGTGATCCCCTCCCTGTAAATCTCGCCAAAGGAAACAGGTGAACCAAATGCAAGTGAAATCAGTATAGCCAGTTTATGGGCTGCATCTGTCCCGTCCACATCCAAAGTTGGCGGATCCTCGGCAAAACCATATTCAACCGCTTCTCTTACCATCTGTTCATAAGGAAAGGATTTCCGTGTCATGCCGGTCAGTATATAATTGGATGTCCCGTTTAATATACCCATTATCGCCTGAATACGATTGGCAGACAGGCCCTGCTTGATTGCGTTAATAATAGGTATGCCCCCTCCCACGCTCGCCTCAAAGCCCAGCCCGACACCTTGCTTTTTTGCGGTCAGATATATCTCCCGGCCCCGCTCAGCGAGCAGGGCCTTGTTAGCGGTGACCACGTGTTTACCCTTTTCCATGGCCTTCACGATATAATCCTGGGCCGTATCCAGCCCTCCTATGAGTTCAATCACTATGTCGATATCAGGGTCATCAATCAGGACCATGGCATCGGTGGTAAGGAGGCTTTGGTCCACATGTACACCTCTGTCTGTCTCCGTATCCAGATCGGCGACCTTTTTGACTACCACCTCCGCACCCACTCGGTTGGCGATAATTTCCTTATTTGAGACCAATAATTCGAACGTACCCGCACCCACAGTCCCGAATCCAATTATCCCCACGTTGATTTGCGACATATTTTCCTCTCCACAACTGCCACCAGGCATTATGAACTAAACTGTCCGTGATTATTACATAACCGATCAAGAAAGCCCAGCCCGTGCGGATCCTTATCCCCTAAAGGATACTAGTTTCTTCTATCGAGCGGTCCACATATTCTGAAGTCTCGCCCATTTAAAAAATTTGTTTTATACCCCTTATAGCCTGCCTGATACGATGCGGATTCTCCACCAGTGCGAAGCGAACATAATCGTCTCCATATTCACCAAAGCCGATTCCGGGAGAAACCGCCACTTTGGCCTTGTCAATAAGCAACTTCGAAAACTCCATGGAACCCATATCCCGGAACTTGTCAGGTATCCTGCCCCAGACAAACATGGTGCCCTTGGGCTTTTCTATATTCCATCCCACACGGTTCAGGCCTTCAACCAGCACGTCCCTCCGCTCACGGTAAATGCTCACGATTTCTTCTACGCAATCATATGGGCCATTGAGTGCTATTATTGCCGCGATCTGGATCGGCTGGAACTGCCCGTAATCCAGGTAGCTTTTTATTCTTCTGAGAGCCCCTACCAGGGCTGGATTCCCCACACAAAAGCCTACCCGCCATCCAGGCATGGAGTAGCTCTTGGAAAGACTGAAAAGTTCCACCCCAATATCCTTGGCCCCGGGAATCTGTAAGAAACTGGGGGGCGTGTAGCCATCAAAAACAAGATCCGCGTAGGCAAAGTCGTGGACCACGATCATGTTGTGTTCTTTGCAAAAATCCACAATCTTTTCAAAAAATCCTCGGTCTACCACCGCGGTCGTCGGATTATGGGGGTAGGAAATAATAAGCATCTTGGGGCTGGGCCAGGTCTGCTTGGTAGCTGCCAGAAGATCCTCAAAAAAATCCCTGTCCGGACCTATCGGTATGCTCCTTAAGTCACCTCCGGCTATAATAACCGAGTATGGATGTATAGGATATGTAGGATTAGGTGCAAAAACCACATCCCCTGGGCTTGTTGTTGCCAGGATCAAATGAGACAAACCTTCCTTTGCGCCGATGGTAACGATCGCTTCCTCGTCAGGGTCCACATCTACGTCAAAACGTCTTTTGTACCAATCACAAATTGCCTGTCTTAGTTTTGTAATTCCCCTGGAGGCCGAGTATCGCTGGTTTTGACCCTTTGTTGCCGCTTCAACCAGTTTGTCTACAATATGCTGGGGCGTCGCTATATCCGGGTTACCCATACCCAAGTCAATGATATCCTCCCCTCTGCGGCGGGCTTCCATCTTGATATCATTGACAGTGGAAAAGACATAAGGGGGCAGTCGGCTCATTCTCCTGAATTCTTGCATGATCTCGATCTCCTTATATTGAAAAAATAGCCTGGAAAAATTACCGGGCAAATCACACTTCCTGCCTTACGCCCGTTTACAAACGTGCGCCGCGGTATTAGCCTCAACATTGCAAAAGTCAAAGATTCCAGAGATATTAGACGTAGAAGGTAGAGCTGTAGTAATTTATCGCGAACTTTCTACAAAGCAGTAAATGGGCGTCCTCGGCTTTCCTGCCAGGCAAATAAAATGTCTGGGTTTTTAAGCTTTGAGGATTTCACACACATCTTAAAATTATAAACCTTAAAAGTATTACTGCTAAGGGAACACAATCCGTCACCCAGTATGCCATTTTATTTATGCAATGTAGGGCATAAATTTGTTTTAGGGTTATGGATGATATAGCAACATTCGAGAAAAATCAAAGATTAACTTGTCCAGGATCAATCGTCTGGTTCATACACAGCAAATAAAACCTTCCCTGATTCAATCGTATTGAACGGGCTTCTGATTCCAGATCATAAGACAGGACTCATAGCTCCACCACCCCTGCCAAATAGGTTTCTATCATATGCCGCAATCCTCTATTTGATTCCTGGGAGAGATCAGCATCGGAATCCAACACCATTTCTGCTTCACTTTTTGCCGCCATCAAGAGTTCCGGTTCCCTGAAAATATCCCGCAAATCCAGTTCTCCCGGGCCTGTCTGCCTCACACCCATCAACTCTCCATGTCCCCTCAGCTCCAGATCCTTTTGAGCAATTTCAAAGCCGTCTTGGTGATCCACCAGCACTTTCAATCTCGGCACAACCTCTTCTGAAAACTCACTGGTGGACATTAGTATACAAACACCCTGCTGTTTTCCTCTTCCAATCCGGCCTCTCAATTGATGCAACTGGGTCAAGCCGAATCGTTCGGGATGTTCAATAATCATTACCGTCGCATCAGGTGCGTGGACTCCCACTTCGATAACAGAAGTAGCTACCAGCAAATCGATACTTTTGCTACGAAACTTCTCCATGGCACTCTCTTTTTCGTCGTAAGCCATACGGCCATGGATCAGACCTATGCGAAAACCTGGCGAAAAATACCTGCAAAGCCTTTCATGCGTCTCAAGCACGCCTTCCAGGTCGGTTGTCTCAGAACCTTCGATAACAGGACATATGACAATTCCCTGTTCACCTCTTGCCATCCTTTGTTTCAAGAACTCATAGATTTCCCGTCGCCTGTTATTTTTCGCAAGGCGGGTTATAACAGGCCTGTGTCCTTTTGGGTATTCTCTTATTACTGAAATATCAAGGTCGGCATAGACAGTCATGGCCAGCGTTCTGGGGATAGGCGTCGCCGACATAACCAGCAGATGAGGATTATTCCCCTTGCGATCCAGCAGTGATCGCTCTCTCACACCGAATCTGTGTTGTTCATCGATCACCACCAGGCCCAGCCTGGTAAAGGAAACCTCCTCCTGAATCAGGGCCTGCGTTCCTATGATCAAGTTGTAGTCGCCTCTCGCTATTTTTTCATACACATTTAAACGAGCCGGGCCTTTAAGCGCACCGGTTAAGAGGACCGGATGAAACCCCATCTCCCTGGGCAGGCTGGAAAAGTATGAGTAATGCTGGCTTGCCAGGACCTGCGTAGGGGCCATAACCGCCGCCTGTTGATTGTTGAATACGGCTAAGTGCGCAGTTACAGCGGCCACCACAGTCTTACCGCAACCCACATCACCCTGGAGCAGACGGTTCATGGGTGATCCACTTTCTATATCCTCACATATCTGCTGGACTGCTTTCAGCTGACCTTCAGTCAACGTAAAAGGAAAATAGCTCTTAATACTTACCATCAAGTCCTCGGGAATCACAAAATCCGAACCTATTCTCCTGTTACGAACTTTCTTTCTGAAAGCCAGGTTTAGCATCAGTAAAAAAAACCGATCAAACACAAGCCTTTTGTGCCAAATACTCTGGCATTGATTAAGCATATCCAAACTTGCCCACTCCGGAGGGAAATGAATGCACCTGACTGCCTCTGCAAGCCCGGGCAGGGACATCTTGCTTGTTATCTCCTCTGGAATATTATCCTCGAGACTCCCCTGGTATTTGTCCACCGCCTCTCTGATCGCCGACCGCAAAATCCCGGCAGGGACATCTTCACAGGCTGGATAGACAGGACGGAATCCGCTATCGGTTCCAGCCTGTTCCGCCAGTGATATATCGGGATGGATCATTTGCCTTCTGCCTTTATTTAGCTGAATATTTCCATAGGCCAGGAGAGTCGCACTGCTGCGTGCCAGACCATTAAGATGGGCTTTCCTGTAATTGAACCACAGGAGTTCCAGCGTGGATGTTTCATCCCTGATTACAATTCTGAACAATCGTTTACCGCTGCGTGTAAACCTTTCCTCCCCGCCGGATATTGCCCTTCCCCTGACAAGGACGGCTGAACCCTCCTCCGCCTCTCCAATAGGCAGAATCCGTCTTCTGTCTTCATACCGGCGCGGCATAAGAAACAGGAGATCCAGGACATTATAAATACCCTTTTTGGCCAGGGAAAGAGACCTTTTCGATCCGATCCCCTTTAAATCGCCGACAGGGGTGTTGAGGCCGGAGGCATGTTCAAAATGGTTAGGATGAGGTATAATCATCTAAATCTATTAACAAATCGGGGTCTTGCTGACAAGAGAAAAGATTTGACAACACGATCAACAGATATTAGAAGACAACAGGTTGGTTGAAGCATTTTGGGATCACTACATTGAAATACAGGACCAGGAAATATGTCTAAAAAGCAGGACAAGGACAAATACGCCGAGGCAGGCGTGGATATAGACGCAGGAAATAAACTTGTAGAGCTTTTAAAACCTATTGTTAGCAAAACCTTTAAGCCAGGCGTCATCACTGAAATAGGTGGATTTGCGGGGCTTTTCTCCCTGAACCTTCGGAACATACAACACCCTGTTCTGGTAAGCTCTACTGATGGGGTAGGAACCAAGCTCCAGATTGCGTTCATGCTCGACAAACATGATACAGTCGGCATAGATCTGGTTGCCATGAGTGTGAACGATATTATGGTCCAGGGTGCTATGCCGCTGTTCTTCCTGGATTACATATCAATGGGCAAACTCGACCTGAATGTAGCTCAGGATATTGTAAGAGGCATTGCAGCTGGATGCCAGGAAGCGGGCTGTTCTCTGATCGGGGGCGAAACAGCGGAAATGCCGGGATTCTATTCTGAAGGGGAATACGACCTGGCCGGCTTTGTCGTGGGGCTGGCCGATAATGAGGATCTCCTTGACGGGTCTGAGATCGCCGTAGGCCACCAGCTCATAGGAATAGCGTCAAGTGGCTTGCACAGCAACGGTTATTCACTGGTGCGCAAAATTTTTTTTGATGGCCTGAAGATGTCAGTTAAAGATTATGTGGAAGATTTTGGCCGAACTCTGGGCGAAGAACTTTTGGAACCCACAAAAATTTATGCTCGGACCATAACCAACCTGAGGCGTGACTTCAAAATATATGGAATATCACACATTACTGGTGGGGGTCTTGTAGACAACCCTCCTCGTATGCTTCCTGCACCTTGCAAGGCGGTCATAAAAAAATCCAGCTGGACTGTTCCTCCTGTTTTTTCATGTCTTCAAAAAGCCGGGCGGCTCTCTGAAAAAGAGATGATGCGCACCTTTAATAACGGTCTGGGACTTGTAATTGTAGTAAATGAAAATGATACTAACGAAGTGCTGATGAGACTGAACGCTATGGAAGAAACCGCCTTCCACATAGGGTCAGTGGAATCAAGGAAAGATCGAGAGGATGCGGTCCAATTTTCAGACTGAAGACCGTTCACAAATTAAACCCCGGCCTGTTATTGTCAGTGCCTGCTTGCTCGGTTTCTGTTGCAGATATGACGGCAGGCATTCCCTCTGTCCGGATCTCCTGTCTTTTATTGGTTCTTACCCTTTCCTACCCTTCTGTCCTGAACAACAGGGTGGGTTGCCCACACCCAGGTCTCCGGCCGGTATCAAAGGGGGCGACGGTCACGATGTTCTTGCAGGCAGGGCCCGACTGATAACCGACTCAGGAGCAGATGTAACAGAGGCCTTTAGAAAAGGAGCCAGGGAGGCATTTAGACTTGCCAAAATGGCGAAGGCCACCATCGCTATAATGAAGGAAAAAAGCCCCTCGTGCGGCCTTCAAACCCCTTATTGTGAAACCCCCACGGGCAAAGGAATTGGTGTTACGGCTGCCATTTTTGAATCTCATAACATAAAAATGATTGAACTGGCGGCAAACGATGTCTTTCCCTCTCCAGATTTTCTGAAATTGATTAAGAATTCGGCCTAAAAACATAACCCGGATGAATATTCTCAATGAAGCTTTGCATGTCAGGCTTAAGAATTAAAAGGAGCAACCCATGTTCGGTCTCGGTCCAAGCGAATTAATCATTATTGCTATTATCCTACTGTTCATCTTTGGAGGCAAAAGTCTCCCTGAAATAGGAAAGGGCCTGGGAGGCGCTATAAGGGAATTCAGGCATGTCAAAAAAGATTTAATCCCGGAGACCACTCAAAAAGATGAGGAGGTAAAGAAAAAAGAGGAGAAGAACTGCCTGGAAAACAAGATGTCAAATAAACTTCTGGAACAGATTCCCGTGGCGAAAAAAGTGGTGGAGGCAGGCAAAAAAGCCGAAAAAATCAAAAATATAATCAGTTAGACTACAGGGCCAGCAAAACAGTTGTACAGGCAAAAACAGGAAAATTCATTCTTATGAAAAAACAAATTGTATCCGCTACGGGCTGTGAAATTCCGGATCATGTGCCCCAGCCCCAGGAGATTAAAGATATTCTCGAAACATGTAAAATAATAGCGGTGGTGGGCATATCACCAAAGGAATCCAGGGACAGCAACAGGGTTGCGAGATATCTTATGGAACAGGGTTACGATATAGTCCCTGTCAATCCCGGGCAGAGAGAAATCCTCGGTAAGCCTTGCTTCAGAACACTCAGCGATATACCCTTCGATGTTGATATGGTGGACCTCTTCCTTAATCCTGAAAGGGTTATGCAGGCAGTTGACCAGGCTATTGAGATGTCGGTGAGCGCCATTTGGATGCAACTGGGTATCATTCACAATGAATCTGCCTGCAAGGCAAGAGATGCAGGCATTCAGGTGGTCATGAATAAGTGCATTATGAAGGAACACATGAAAATGTTCAAGTAGTCCTGTTTCCTTCAGAAAGATATTCCTTATATGCCATTTCAGACAACTTGAACTTCTGGACCTTTCCGCTCCTGGTCATGGGAAAGTCATCCACCACTTTAAGATATTCGGGTATTATATTGACTCCCAGGCGATCCTTAATGTACGCAGAAATCGCGATCATGGAAATCTTGGCCCCCTCCTTCAATCTGATCCAGGCAGCTATTTCCTGGCCCTTTCTCGGATGAGGGAAACCAAAGACATAGGCCTCCAATACCTCCGGAACCATATGTAAAATCTCTTCTATTTCGATAGGATTTATTTCAACACCCTCTCTGGTTATCAAATCCTTAACCCGGCCGGATATCTTCACATAACCCATTTCATCAATTTCACCCAAATCCCCTGTATGGAACCAGCCCTGCCTGTCAACGGCGGAGGCGGTGGCACCTGGCATCTTGTAATATTCTCTCATCAAGAAACCTCTCGTGCACAGCTCACCCTTACTGCCCTGTTGAAGGTTTTCACTGGTCACAGGATCAGCTATCTTAACTTCATTACAGTCCAGGGGTCTCCCTATTGTTGAGGTCTTTACTTCGATGGAGTCATCCGGGTTGGTCATGGTGATCCAGGAGGAAGCCTCAGTAATCCCGTAGGCCACTGTAAGCCCTGATATCCCTACCTCCTGGATCAGCCTCCTCATTAATTCTTTCGGGCAGGGGGCGCCTCCTATTGTTCCCTTGACAAGCGTTTCGCACCTCTTGTTTTTAAACTCGCTGTGGTTTATGAGGCCGGCAAGCATACTGGGGGATCCGTAAATAGCAGTGCACTTCTCCTCATATATAGTTCTGAGGACCTTAGCAGGCTCGAATACCTGACCGGGCATTACCAGAGTGGCTCCCCGCAAGAGCCCGGTCAACGCGATACAAGTATTCCCAAACATATGAAAAAGTGGAAAAAACAGGCAAAGCTTGTCGTTATGAGTCAACCTTTGACGGTCGGCGGAACATATGGATTTGTTTATCAGTCCCAGGTGATTTAGAACCACCCCCTTGGGCCTGCCCGTTGTGCCGGAGGTATACATTATGGCCACCGAATCTTCCGGCTGGACCGCATCCGACCTTTCTCTCAGTGCGCTCTTGTCTAATCCGCCTCCTGTAGCGGTCAAATCAAACCATGGAATCATTTCCGGGAGAGTCTTGTCGGAAACTGAAAAAATGTATTCCAGTGAGGGCACACGGTCTCTCTCATAGAGGATCATGTCCTCATACTCCTCTATATCCAGGCCCCTTGCTGCCACCATGGCCTTGCATTCTGACTGTATGAGGATAAAATGGAGGGTATCCCTGTCCGCGTCAGGGTCTATGGGTACAACGATTGAGCCGATCTTCGCAACGGCCAGAAAGGCCGTTATCCATTCGGGGATATTATAGGCCCATATGGCTACCCTGTCGCCCTTTTTTATCCCCGAATCGATCAGCCCTGCGGCGATCCTGTCCACCTCCCACGCCAGAAGATCGTGGGTGTACCGTACTCCGAGTTCCGTATGCACAAGGGCATTGTTGCTGGAATACTCCTGCGACACTTCTTCCAGTACCCGCCCTATGGTCTTTTCTATGGTTGCCATGGGCTCCTGGTCCCTTCCGCTCAAAAAAAATACGGTCGTGGCAAAAATATTTTTACTGACTCCTGAAAGACATTTAGGATAATAACACTAAAAAAGAAAAATGACAATCAAACCGGGGCCGGGGGTACTCTGGTAAACCCCTGTCTCCGTATTAAGTCTGGACAGTATACCCTGTTTGGATGATTTTTTATTTTACCTTGCGACTTACAGCAAAGGCATTATATATCTGCTTCAGAAACAAAGGCGGTAAATTATAATATGAGTCTGATTACGGTCATAAAAGTGTCTCTTCGGTTTGTTGAAAGGGAGATATTCCAGGAAATTGGGTTTCAGATCAACGCGGGCGAACGAATCGGCATAGTAGGTCCTAACGGAACAGGCAAAACCACGCTTCTAAAGCTCATTAAAGGCGAGATAGAGCCCGACAGCGGAGAAATCAGGGTCTCGAAAGGCGTAAGGGTAGGCTATCTGCCTCAAGATGTTCAGGAGACAAATTCAGGACCTATTCTCCAATCTGTTGTCAACTCGGTTCCCGGACGCCTGGAACTTGATTCAGAAATCACCAAAACCACTCAAAGTCTTAGGGAAACCCGAAATAAACATTTACAGGACACGCTAGCCCACAGGCTGGCGGAAATCCATCAAGAGGTTCAGCGACTGGAACAGCAGTTTCCTGTTCACGAGGCGGAAAAGATACTTGTAGGTCTGGGATTCAGCCCGGCGGAATTTCCTGCTCCTGTAGCATCTCTCAGCGGTGGATGGAAAATGAGAGCGGCATTAGCCAGCCTCCTCTACCAAAAGCCCGACCTGCTGCTCCTGGACGAACCTACAAACCATCTCGATATTCCCTCGATCAGGTGGCTTGAGCAGTTCCTCCAGGGGTTCAGAGGTGCGCTTGTCCTGGTATCACATGATAAGGATTTCCTCAACCGGCAGATCCGTCGAACAATCAGTTTCGAACCTGAAGGAATAAAATTCTATAGCGGAAATTACGATTTCTATCTGAAGGTCCGTGAAGAAGAGGAAAAGACCCTCAGGGCAAAGGCCAGAAATCAGGAAAAAAAGATCAAGGACGCTGAAAAATTCATTGAAAAATTTAAGGCGAAGGCCTCTAAGGCCAGGCAGGCACAAAGTAAAATAAAGCTGGTTAAAAAAATAGAGCTGGTTGAAACAAGAAAAAGAGAAAAAACCATCCATTTCTCCTTACCTGAAGTAACTCGAAGCAGCAGAGAAGTTGTTTCAATAAGAGGCCTGTCTAAAGGATTCGGGGATACGCAACTGTATCAGGATGTAGACTTGACCGTACTCAGAGGAGAGAGGATTGCAATTATAGGCAGGAACGGCTGCGGCAAGACCACCCTGCTAAGAATGCTTGCCGGTGAAATTCCCCCGGATAAAGGTAATATTTCGTTCGGTCACGGGGTCAAGATGGGTTACTTTGCCCAGCATCACTCCGATATGCTCAACCCAGGGAATACTGTGATCCAGGAGGTATGCCGTGTAGTCCCCAATCAGACAGTCAGTTTTGTAAGGGGTATCTGCGGAGCCTTCCTTTTTTCCGGGGATGAAGTGGATAAACCTGTAGATGTACTTTCCGGTGGTGAAAGGGCCAGGGTCTCCCTGGCTAAGCTGCTCGCCAGGCCAGGAAACCTGATGGTTATGGATGAGCCCAGTAATCACCTGGATATAGCTTCTTCCGAGGCCCTCATTGATGCCCTTGCTGAATACAAAGGGACACTCATATTTGTCTCGCATAACCAGTCTTTCATCAACAGACTGGCCACAAAAATATGGGACATAAGAAACAGAGAAATAATCGAATATCCCGGCAATCTTGATGAGTATTGCGACCATCTTGCCCTGGAAGAATTCGAACCATGCGAAACAGTGCCGGTAAAGGCACCTTCATCAGAAGATCAGAGGAAAACTGAAAAAACAAGGCGGCAAGACCGCAAGGAGAAAGCTGAAAAACGCCGAATGATAACCGAAACTCTAAAGCCTATCCAAAACACGCTGGATAAAATAGAGGCAGGGATAAGCGAGCTTGAAGCCAGGCAGGCCGAACTGGAAAAATTACTTGCGGACGTCAAGGTCTTTAGAGATAAAGATAAGAGTATACCACTTCTGAATGAATACAGGGATGTGCGGGAAGAACTGGACGATCTGCTGGCGGCGTGGGAAAAACAACAGGTCGAGCTCGAATCCACAAAAAAAGATCTGGGTGTTTGAAAAGAACCACTTCCAGATCCATATCCGGCTCGTGTAAAACTTGAGCCCTGTTTTTCGCTGGAAACAAATATATCAAAGCTCATAGCCGGGGGCTATGATTATTTAACAGGACATTCTGGTGGATATTCATCAATTCGCCGAAAAAATAAGAACGCATCCGGACTTCTGCGACGCATTTGTCCATTACAGATATATCCCCCCTCAGGCGGCCGTTTATTGCGATCAAACGGATCTGCATCCTGAAATCCTGAGAGGAATGGAGGCTCAAGGCATAAACCGTCTTTACAGCCACCAGGCCGAGGCTATCGCCCATTTAAGAAAGGGCAGAAACGTACTGGTGTCCGCTCCTACCGCCAGCGGCAAGAGCCTGATCTATAACTATACGGTACTGGAGGATGTGCTCACACACCTCGAATCCCGGGCCTTATACATCTTTCCTCTTAAGGCCCTTGAGCAGGACCAGTTGAAAAATCTGGAACTCTGGCTCAACAGGATCAAAGCAAAAAATATTCAGGCCGAAATTTATGACGGTGACACAAGTCCTTATAAACGGAAAAAAATCAGGACAAATCCACCCGGCATCCTGTTCACAAACCCTGATATGCTCCACAGGGGGATACTTGCTAATCACCAGACCTGGGAAAAACTCCTGAAGAATCTCTCGTTCATTATCCTCGACGAGGTCCACACTTACAGGGGCATCTTCGGCTCCCACCTTAACCAGGTCATTCGCAGGTTGAAGCGGATCTGCAGCCTTTACGGGTCTTATCCCAGATTCATAATGTTGTCCGCCACTATAAGCAACCCGGCTGAATTCGGGAGGAATCTCATTGAAGAGGACCTTGAGGTTGTCAAGGCTTTGGGAACACCCAGAGCGGGACAGCATTTTTTGTTCATGAACCCGAATGCCAGCCCCAACTTTACGGCTGCCAGACTTTTTATAGATTGTATAAGCAATGGTTTTAAAACCATAGCGTTTACCCAGTCCAGGCAGGTAACAGAACTGATGCATGTATGGGTCTCCCAGCTGAAACCTGCGCTTAAAAAAAAGGTGAGTTCATACCGGGCCGGTTTCATGCCGGAGGAAAGGAGACAGATAGAAAAAAAGCTTTCAGAAGGAGACCTGCTGGGAGTCATTTCCACCAGCGCGCTGGAAATGGGCATTGATATCGGTTATCTCGATATCTGCCTCCTTGTGGGATATCCCGGCACAATAATCAATACCTGGCAAAGAGGGGGCCGGGTAGGACGTTCCGGCAGAGAATCCATGGTCATCCTGATTGCTAAACCGGATGCCCTTGACCAGTACTTTATGAAATACCCGGATGAGCTGTTTGAGCGATCATACGAAGCTGCAGTCCTGGATCCGAATAACCCTTATGTAGTTGAGGCCCACCTCCCCTGCGCTGCGGACGAAAATCCGATCACACCGGACGACCGAAAATACTGGCCGGAAGGTCTGGCTCAGCACCTGGAAAACCTCGAGAGAAAGGGAATTCTGAACCGTACAGCCGAAGGGAGCCCTGCCTGGTTTTCATCCAGGCGCAATCCTCAGTTATCAGTCAACATCCGTTCCGGGGGAGAAACCTACACAATCTTTGAGAAAGGGACGGGCCAGGCTATCGGTACCGTGGATGGAATACGGGCGTTTAAGGAGTGCCACCCGGGAGCGGTCTATCTTCACATGGCCAAACAGTATCTGGTTGACCTGCTGTTACTGGAAAAAAGGGATATAGTGGTTCATGCAGCCGGCCCTAAATATTTCACACGGGTCAGAACGGAAAAGGAGACCGAGATAATAGAGGTCCTCAGGAGTAAACCCGCGGCGCAATTCCTGGTACGAGAAGGAAGGCTGAAAGTTACAGAGCAGGTTGTGGGTTATGAGAAAAGGGCCCTTCCGGGACAGGAGTTGTTAGGTTTATTTCCTCTGGATTTGCCATCCCAGACATTTGAAACCATTGGCCTGTGGCTCGAGATAGAACCTTCTTTAAAAAATTTCACTGAAGAGCAAGGGCTTCATTTCATGGGAGGAATCCATGCGATAGAGCATGCCGCAATTGGCATTTTCCCCCTTTTTGCGCTATGCGACAGAAATGATATAGGGGGCATATGCTACCCCTACAACGAGCAGGTGGGAAAAAGCGCCATCTTCATTTATGACGGCCATCCCGGCGGAGTGGGACTGGCCCAGCACGCTTTTGATGTTATAGTTGAGCTGCTGGAAAAGACATTGAACCACGTAAAGGGCTGCGAATGTGAAGAAGGCTGTCCTTCGTGTATTCATTCTCCAAAGTGCGGTTCAGGTAACAAGCCGCTCGACAAAAAAGGCGCAATCCTAATCCTGGAAGGGTTGCTCGGCCATATTCCCCTGAGCGTAATTTCAAAAGCGGAAGAGAAAACAAGACCGATAAACTTGAGTGAGCCGGAAAAGGACATCCAGATAAAAGAACAGCCCAGAATACTTTATCTGGATCTCGAGACACAAAAAACAGCCCAGGAAGTAGGTGGATGGCATAACAGCCACCTTATGAGGATCTCTGTTGCTGTGCTTTTTGACAGTGCAAACGACTCATTCAAGGCTTACAGCGAAGAAGAGACTGGTATGCTTCTGTCCCACCTCAAAGAGGCAGATCTGGTCGTGGGCTTCAATATAAAAAGATTTGATTATGCAGTACTTGGGGCATATACCAGCTGGGATCTTAAGGATCTGCCCACCTTTGACATCCTTGAAGATATTTACCAGAGGCTCGGTTTCAGGCTGTCACTGGATCATCTTGCCATCGAAACTCTGGGCCGGGGGAAGACCGCTCATGGCCTTCAGGCAGTGGAGTGGTTCAGAGAGGGAGAACTGAAAAAACTGGAAGAATACTGCCGCCAGGACGTTATCGTAACACGGGATCTATTCCTTTACGGGATCGAAAAGAGCCATCTGATTTATAGAGAAAAAAGGTCGAATATCAGGGTAAATCTGCAGGTTGACTGGAATGTCGATCATATGCTTAAAGTAAACCAAACTTAATATAGAATAAGGGAACCTCCATGAAGGCCTTTGAATGCCGCATGTGCGGCGACTGCTGCTACGGTGAAGGCGGCATTATTATCGAACCGGATGAAATAAAGAAAATAGCTGATTTTCTGGAACTCACAACACATGAATTTCAGAATAGGTTCCTGGAGAAAAGACACCATAAGCTTTACGCGAAAACAGGTCCGGATAACTACTGCATTTTTTTTAGCAAGAAAGATGGGTGTAAAATCCATCCGGTCAAACCCGGACGATGCACCCTCTGGCCTTTCTATCCTGCAATAGTGGGGGATATTGATAACTGGAAATCAGCCCAGGAGGCTTGTCCTGGTATAAACCCAGACTGTCCCTTTGAAAAATTCGTCAAGCAAGCGAGGGAGCAGAGCTGCTCAAAAAGCTCATAGATATCATCTATCCGCCCAGATGCCACGTGTGCGGACAATTTCTGGGTGGAGATGGCCAGGAAGGCGTTGGTTGCGCCCGAAGTTTCTGCCCGTCCTGTCTGGCCGATTTCAGGGGAATACCCTCTCCCAGGTGTGTTATCTGTTCCAGGCCCTTTGCTTCTGGAACTGGAGAGGACCACATGTGCGAAGACTGCATTAAAAAAACCCCTTTTTACCGGAGCATTAACGCAATGTATCTTTACGAAGGCGCCCTTATGAAGGCGGTTCACAGGCTAAAATATGGCGCAAAGAGTTATCTCGCAGATTCACTGGGACCGATCCTGGCCCGGTTTGCTGAAACCTGCATGGTAAATACAGAAGGCCTTTTAACCATACCGGTCCCTCTTCATCCAAAGAAGCTTAGAGAAAGGGGTTTCAACCAAAGTCTTTTACTTGCCAGGCATGTGGCACGCCACCTGGGTACTGAACTGGACTTTTTGTCCCTGAGAAGGGTAAAATACAGGCTACCCCAGGCAGGCCTGGGAAAAGAGGCACGCAGGAAAAACGTACTGGGGGCCTTCCGAATGGAAAACCAAGACGTATTGAAAGGAAAATCGGTTCTTTTAGTGGATGACGTTGCAACTACCGGAAGCACGCTCAATGAATGCGCGAGGGTACTTGTGCAGGTAGGGTGTGAGAACGTCGACTGCCTTGTCCTGGCAAGGACGGGCACTTTCTGAATCCTCTGAACCTGACTGGCCCGGAGTAATGGATTATGGAACAATACCGCTTCAAAATAATGACGCTCAAACAGATGGAGCAAATACGCAACCAGCTCCGTACTGAAACAAAGAAGGTTGTATTTACCAATGGCTGTTTTGATATCCTGCATCCTGGTCATGCCAGGTATCTATATTCCGCCAGGGAATTGGGGGACTTCCTCATGGTGGCGGTAAACAGCGATGCCTCCGTGAGGGCCATAAAAGGGCCATCAAGACCAATACTGGGCCAGGATGCTCGTACGGAAATGGTGGCTGCCCTCGGGTGCGTGGACGGTGTAATCATATTCCACGAGCCCGATCCCAAAAAGGTGATCCAGCACCTCTTGCCTGATATACTCGTAAAGGGTGGGGACTGGAAGGAAGACCAGATCATAGGGGCCGATGTCGTAAAACAGGCAGGAGGAAAAGTCATTCGAATTCCTTTTTCAGAAGGATTTTCAACTACCGATTTGATCAACAGGATCCGGAGCTCAATTCCAGATTCCTGAAAGGAGCTGCTTGCTTATTTTTGTGAAATAATTCGGTCTGGTAAAACAGTAAGCTCACCAGAAGACAGGGCAAAGAGATTCAATCTAGTAAGGCCCTCCCTGGCTTTCAAGTAAAGTGACTGGTTGGGGCTAGAAAACTATTGACATCTGGTCCTTTATATGTACAATTTTCTGTACAGGAGGTGCTGAAGTGGAAGCCATAACCTATACTGCTGCAAGGCAAAATCTTGCAAAAACAATGGAAAAAGTCTGCAGAGACCGCGCCCCGATGATTGTGACACGAAAATCCTCGGAATCTGTAGTCATCATGTCTCTTGAGGACTATGAAGCCCTTGAAGAGACAGCCTATCTATTACGGTCCCCCAAAAATACCAAACGGCTGATTGAATCCATCAACCAGCTCGAAAAAGGCAAAGGAAACGAAAAGGAGCTTTTAGAGTGAAGCTCATTTTTTCGGACCATGCCTGGGAAGATTATATCTATTGGCAAAGAACCGACAAAAAAATTCTTCACCGCATCAATGTTCTGATTAAGGAAACAAAACGCGAGCCTTTTGAGGGTGCTGGCAAACCCGAACCTTTGAAACATGCGCTTTCCGGCTATTGGTCCAGGCGAATAAACGACGAACACAGATTTGTTTATAAAGTTTCAGAAGATGCAATTCATATTGCTCAATTGAGATATCATTACTAATCTATATGGTACCCCTGATTGACCCCGGTTTAGGAATGTAGCCTGACCATCTTCATTTTCACACTCTTGTGGCCGAAGAGTTCCTGTACCGTTCGAATATGGCCTCCGGCCCGAAGTTGCCCTGATTTTTTAGGTAGAGCAGACAACAGGCTGTAAAGATTAAATAAAGATATTTAAAAAGAATAAGGTATGTACATAAAAATGTGCATGCGGAATAATCATTATTTTATTGAACTGCAGAGTTGCCAGATTTTGCAGGGTCTGGTATATGTTTTTTTAATAATGCGCCCATAGCTCAGTTGGATAGAGTGACGGACTACGAATCCGTAGGTCGCAAGTTCGAATCTTGCTGGGCGCACCATTAAAATCAAGGATTTTGACATTCTACGTTAAAATCCTTTTTTATTTTTCTTCCTGTACGTTGCAATAGATTTTGCGACAAAATGAAATAGAAAATGCGACAAAATTTATGCTCCTGTCGCAGGGCGCAAAAAAACCTGTTCGATCCGGGACCTTCGATCGACAGGTCTTTTTTTTATGTTTTACCAGTTGAAAAATGGCTTCTCAGGGCCCGTTTTTCAACCTAAAAATTACTCACTAAAAGCTCTTTAGCATGCTTACCTTTAGATTAATCTTCAGTTTCGTCTTCTAGGATGGCTTCGTGCGGTAATGTGGCACGGATTGTAGCCTTAAGTTTTTCTGTAGCGGCCTCTGGTTTATCCTCTTTCGAAATTATCGTGTGAAGGTGACTTGTGTCAAGATGAGTTTTCTTTTTATCAAAAACTGATTTCTTACAAGAGTAGATAACAGGTTTTCCGAGCCCTTCAGCAAAACCACTCTCCCAGTATAAGGTGCATATTCCACGCCAAACCGGATGACCTTTCCACGGCAGTCCGGCCAAATAATCCCCAAAATACGACGCAGAATAAAATGGTAATCTGTACCTCATTCTAACAGAGCTGAGGAGGTACAAATGTCGAGGAAAAGGATTTCAATGAGAAAAATAAAGGAAGTTCTGTGTTTAAGATTTGAGGCTGGATTGTCATATGATGCCATCGGTCAAAGCTGTAACATAGGGCATACAACTGGCGGAGAATTTCTCAGGAGGGTTTAAAATGAGGGTTTAAAATTGCTTTTACCGGCGCATATGGATCATTCGGCATATAAAATAGAATTGAAAAGAGGGTCTATGAAAAAACAAAATCTGTTGACTCAATAAGCGCCTTAGGTAAATATTTAACCTCTGCGTCGTATGGCTTTTGCTCGGCCTTTTTTTATGGCCACAATATCCGCTTTTTTATGGATTACTCATCCGGATTTCCGTGGAATATACAGTCTGGACCAGAAGATGGTAATGATTGGGCATCAGGCAGTAAGCCGCTATCCTGAAATTAAAGACTTCATGAAGCTCACCAGGAAGATGGATAAACGACCAATAGTCTTTGTTTGTTTCAAAGACCCTTTCGCCCCGCCTACCAAGATTCATAACGTGATACCAAGCATCCCGATATTGAATTCTTAGCGGTCTCGACATAGTCGCCGTTTCCCAAAAATAAGTCCAAAAGTCAAAGGCAGACTTGACCTCTTGTCGTTCATATGGTGGCTCGAAAAACTTTGACACAGAAGGCCGGTCCTGCTATAGATGATAACCAAAAAAAAGCGAGTTCTTAACCTGCAACAAGGAGGGCCGATGAAAAGGATTCTAAAGGCAATCTGCCTGCTGATGATGTTTTCCTTTGCCGTGATCGTAACGTTATCGATGGACAACCAGAAGGCACAGGCCGGGGGCGGTATCAACTACAAGGTCACGGTCAGTAACTCTACGGATAAAACGTGCAGTGTCTGGCTAATGGTCGAAAAGGGATACGTGCAGTCCTCTGAAGAGAAAGTGACCATATCGCCTAAGGGAAGTTATACCTGGGAGACCGGAGCGCTTTGTCCCTGCGGCCTCAAAGGAAAGGTATATGATCCTGTAGGCAAGGAATGGCGATGGATGCAGTGTACGAACATGTACGGAAACCGGAGCGACTGTAACACCGGATTGGGGAATATGGCGGTCTGTGCCAGCCAAAGCTTTACCATTGAACGGAAGGAAGGCGTTACCGAGGTGCGGGATTCTGATTACGGCTTCAGAAAAAATTAAGGGCATCTCTGCAATTGCCTCTTGACCCGAAGTCGGCCTTGTACTCAAAAACACACGAGGCGAAATCCCCTAGACTCCGTCCCCAAAAAAGCGAGTTCTTATCACCATTTCCTTATCGCATTTTCTATTTGATTTTTGTCGCAAATTCTGTTTCGATGGAGGTCCTTTTATATCTTATTATTTCTTTTTTAACCGAATCATGATTTTTAAAATTTCACCCGCTCTTACATTGATTTCTTCTTTATAGTCCTCATATCCTTCTGCGTTTGCTTCGAGAAAATGTGGGCCATCTTTTATTTCATAAAGTGTACATGGAATATATCCTAAATGATTTCCGTCAAGATAAACTTTTGCACGAGAAGGCGACCCGGAAATTGATATATCCCCCCTTGTATCTATCTGGTCATAATAGGATCCATCTTTAACGCCTTCGTGTATGTCCAAACCCTCCTCTCTCCGCTTTTTTATATTTTCTTCCATCTCCTTTTTTTGAAGTTCTCTTCTTTTTCTCACTTCTGCCCCGATGCAATCCGACTCCCCGCTCCCATAGGATGTCCTATCAATGTCTGCCAAGGAGGAACCTCTAAATGTAAGCACCGCATTGAAATCATTGCTGCCACAATTGTAATGCCATGTTTCAACAACTCGCGATATCTCCCTGTAAGCACCAAATGTATCAAAACGTCTTCGATTATGACTGGTTCTATCACCTTCCATATCTAAATCCTGATAATATCCTATAGTCTCTTCACCAATAACATCACTTGATGTAGGTGGACCGCATTCTTGCAGCACTGTCTGTTTAGAGTCTCCGACTCGAACCAGGTTTGGGCCTCATCTGAATGTGGCTTGTGAACTGGCCACAGCCGGAGAGATTAGTAAAATAAAAGACATGATAATTATTTTTTTTATCATTGAATTCCACCCCGCATGAATTATTTATCTACGGAATAAAGCAACATAATCCAACCCTGATAACGATTAAATATCCGACCCCAAAGGGGCCGGAATTGCAATAACCCCTTGAAGGGGA
>CAZVGY010000016.1:0-45620 GCA_964627015.1 uncultured Desulfobacteraceae bacterium | reverse complement strand
CTGACTGCCACCTACTATCCCCTAAAACTGTATGGGAAGATCTTAACTTTTACAGATTAAGTATTTTTCATTGGAGAATAATGAGGTGAAATTTTTTGTAAAGTTAATTATCTGGCTTTTGTCTGCTGTGGTTCTATTGACCATCTGTGCCGGTGCATATTTGTGGTACATCTGGTCCAGTAATCTCCCCTATATAGGCTCGTTAAAAGAGTACAGGCCTCCTATTATCACTGAAATCTACAGTGACGACGATGAGGTCATAGGCAGGTTCTGGGAGGAGAAAAGGATAGTAGTATCTCTCGATCAACTCCCCGGTCACCTGATTCATGCATTCGTGGCGGCTGAGGATGCCCGTTTTTTTGAACACGAAGGTGTGGATTTCGTGAGCATAGTTCGCGCTTTTTTCAAGAACCTGAGTGCAGGCAGGATAGAGCAGGGTGGCAGTACCATTACACAACAGATGACACGGTCCCTTCTGTTAAAAAACACCATCCGGACCTACCGTAGAAAGGTAAGAGAGGCCATGCTGGCCATTCAATTTGAAAAAAATTTCTCCAAAGAACAGATCCTGTTTCTGTATCTGAACCAGATTTACCTTGGCCATGGGGCGTATGGAGTAGAATCTGCAGCCCATACATATTTCGGCAAGTCTGCCATGAATCTGACTATTGCAGAATCAGCTTTGTTAGCAGGACTTCCTCAAGCACCCAGCCGGTATTCGCCTGTTTCCCATTTTGACAGGGCAAAAGCCAGACAGAAATATGTCCTGGGAAGAATGCTGGCAGAGGGTTACATATCAGAGGCCCAATTCAAAGAGGCTGTTAATTTTCCCCTGAACATTACCTCGAATAAGGAAAATACCTTTGAAAAGGCTCCCTACTTTACCGAGCATGTGAGAAGGTATGTATTAAATAAATATGGGCGGGATCTGCTTTATCGGGGCGGATTAAAAATATATACCACGGTTAATCTTTCCATGCAGAGTGCTGCTGTAGCAGCCTTGAGAAAAGGCCTCAAGGAGCTGGATAGAAGGGAGGGCTACAGAGGACCGATAAGACATCTGGAACCTGAAGAAGTTGCCGTTTACAGGACTGAAGCGGAAACAGGAGAGCAGTTCAAAGACTTAAAGCAGGGTTTGACAGTAGAAGCCCTGGTGGAAAAAGTGGAAGATGGAAAAGATAGAGTCCTGGTTTCTATGGGTAAGGAGAAGGGATATATCCATTTCTCTGATATGAAGTGGGCCCGGAAGCCCAACCCGGAGGTGCCCTATTATTCCGTGAAAGTGGAAAGGCCTTCTGATGTACTCAAAGCGGGAGATCTGATTTTAGTATACCTTCGAGAAAGGAATAATCGTGATGCAGCCTGGAATGTCGAGCTCGAGCAAACACCGGAGGCACAGGGGGCCCTTTTGTGCATGGTTCCAGAAACCGGAGAAGTAAAGGCGATGGTTGGCGGAAGAGACTTTACGATCAGCCAGTTCAACAGGGCTATTCAGTCCAGGCGCCAGCCCGGATCTGCATTCAAGCCGGTCATTTATGCAGCGGCCCTCGACCGGGGGATGAATCCGGGCGAGATAATCATGGATGCGCCTTACATATCTGATCAAAATCCGGATGAGGAAATGTGGAAGCCCAAGAATTACAAGGAAAAATTTTTTGGGCCTACGTTGTTCAGGACCGGACTCGTCGAGTCCAGGAATGTCATTACGGTGAAGATACTGAAAAAAACCGGAGTAAATTCGGCCGTTGATTATGCCAGGAGGCTGGGTATTGAGTCGGCGTTAAGTCCTGATCTTTCCATCGCCCTAGGTTCATCCGGCGTCTCATTAATAGAGCTTACTCGAGCTTATGGGGTATTTGCCAATGCGGGAAAACTGGTACAACCGACTTTTGTTAAGAAAATAGTTGACCGTGACGGACAAATAATCGAGGAGAACCAGCCGGAAGTGACTGAGGCTATTTCAAAAGAGACCGCCTATGTAATGACCGATCTCTTAAAGGCTGTTATTCAGGAAGGCACAGGTTGGAGGGTAAAGGCTCTAAACAGACCGGCGGCAGGTAAAACAGGGACAACGAACAACTTGAAAGACGCCTGGTTTATGGGGTACACTTCCGGGCTTGTTGCCGGCGTTTGGGTAGGATATGATGATCTAAAGGCCATGGGGAAGGGAGAGACAGGCTCAAGAGCGGCCAGCCCCATATGGCTGGAATTCATGTCACAGGTCCTGGATGGAAAACCTGTAATCGATTTTCAAGTGCCCGAGGGTGTGGTGTTCGCCAAGATCGATATGAAGACCGGTCTGCTGGCCAGTTCGCATTCCAGAAAAACGGTATTTCAGGCTTTCAGGGAAGGTCAGGAACCGAAGGAGTATTCGCCTGCACCGGAGTCACCTAAAGCAGGCCAATTTTTCCAGTTTGATATGGAGGAGACTAAATAACCCAAGCGTATTACATATCACCTGTTTATGATTCTAGATCTCTTACTCCTTTGAGCACAATATCAAAGAGATCTTTTATATCCTCTTTTTCGAGACACGAGAATGCAACCCTGAGGTCGGTACTGCCCAGAGAAATCAGACCCACACCATATTTTTCCAGAAGGTGGACCCTGAGCTGTTCAGCGTCAACGGTTTTTAATTCAAGGCACATGAAATATCCGGAATTAAATGGATATACATCCCAGGCTGCGTTATACTTTGGATCTGCTAATACCTTCTGGACCTCTTGGGCCCTGTGTTTCATTATCTCAAATTTTTCCTGTCTTTCAGCCCTGTAAGTGTTTGAGGTAAGTGATTTTAGGACCATCTGCTGACTCAGATGGGAGGCGTTCGATATGGAACCCCTTACGTCTCCAGCGGTTTTTTTCTCAAGCGAATCATAAGTCGGTCCGGTATCCCCTTTTATGCAGGCTCCATAAGTAATAAACCCCACTCTCAGTCCCCATACAAAATTCTCCTTGGTGGCGCCGTCAAGCTTGATTGCCAGCAGCCCGGGGTCACGGTCTATCAATTTAGTGAAGATTGACTCCTTCATGGCTTCTTCTTCATAAAACAGTCCGAAATAGGCGTCATCGGTAATCGCCAGGACGTTTGTTCCTTTTTTTGCTACATCGGCCAGTATTTGGGCTATACTCTCACCTTCATCCGGATTTATCGTATAACCTGTTGGATTGTTAGGAAAGTTGAGTATTACGATAATTTTTTTTCTCTCCTTGGCCTGGGAGAGGACACATTTTTCGAAACCAGCCAGGTTAAACCCGCCACCCTTTTCAAACAGGGGATAATTCACAATTTCGGCATTTCTTCGCACAGCAAATATCAGGTTATAGTTACCCCACATTTTATTTGGAAGAATGATTCTGTCGCCCGGGTCCACCCACATATCAGACACTACGCTGAGACCATGCGTTATGGCGTTCGTTACCACCGGCAGGCTGACGGCCTTATCCACGATAGAGGGATTTTTTTCCAATAAGGATTCTTTCCAGGCCTTTCGGAGAGGCATAATACCGAAAGAAGGGGCATAGGTGAGTGCCTCTTCCGGGGTTAAGCCTTTAGTCATCTCCATGATAGAAGGCAAAAACATGGTTCTTCCCTTTTCCGTTGCCATGCCTATTGTGGCATTATACCTGTGTGCCCTTTCTTTCGCCTCTGCACTTTGTGAGAGTATACCTTTGGGAAAAAACAAATTTTTACCGACGTTGGAAAGCATCTCATAGATTCGTGGGTTTCCATGTTGAATGACTTCGTTCAATTCTTGAGCGATTGGATTCATGTCTTTTCCCTTTTTTTCTTTTTACCGTTCTTTTAATACCATACTTTATTACCAGTGGCTTCTCTCGGCAGAAGGACCACAATATTTATATAACTGAGTAACTTAGAATAGTTCAAGATCAAAAAAGCCGCGGATTCGACTGATCACCTGAAAAAGCGATCCTTTTGATTAGGCGGAGAAGTGCAATTTTGTCAAGAGAAATTGTGTTTTTAGAAAGCGTGCAAAAAAAATTGACAATGAAGGGTGAGTTTTATAAACAAATAAAAGGACCGGTCGGTATATTATTTGAGGTTAAAATGACCAATAAAGGTTTAGAGACACGGCGCAATATAACCAGGAAATCGCTGCAGGTATTTTCTGTGAAGGGGTATTATAATACCTCTATTCAGGACATCCTGGCCGCGACAGGTATTACAAGAGGGGGCCTTTACGGCCACTTCAGAAGCAAGGAGGATATCTGGTATGCGGTCCACGAAGAAGCGGTCAAGGTGTGGCGTGGTATCGTTTTTAGGGGAATCAGGGAGATTTCGGACCCGCTTGAGAGGATTGAGAGGACCGTTGAAAATCATTTAAGGGACTATCTGGGTGCTGATACCTTCGAAGGCGGGTGTTTTTTCGTGAATATGCTTGTTGAAATCTCCGGCCAGTCTGAAAAGATGAGCAAGCAAATTCTCCGTGGTTTTGTCGGGTTTTCAAAACTTCTTGCCTCCTGGCTGGAAGAGGCTGAACAAAAGGGATCATTAAGACAGGGACTCAATTACAGAGAGATCGCAGATTTCATAGTAATCTTTATGAATGGAGCCGCTACCCTTTATTCGGCCAGCAAAGACCCGCTTATCTGGCAGCACACCATAGGCCAGCTAAGATTCTATGTAGAACAATTAAAGAAATGATCAGGTTCGGTAGACAGAGAAGGTATATCGAGACCTTTAAAAACATCTGGATTCGCAAAAAAAGTCAGGTTTTGATATTCATTGCCTGCGAGCAGGTTTTTGGGTAAAAACAGGTTGCCATTCCAGGTTAATATATTAAAATCCAAATTCGATTTAAAATCTCTTGAAAGGGGAAGTTTGTATGAAAGATGTCGTTATTGTAAGTGCATGCAGGACAGCTATAGGTGATTTTTATGGTTCGTTGAGTTCTGTTTCCGCCACCGACCTGGGGGCGATCGTGATCAATGAGGCTATACGCAGAGCCGGCATAAAAAAAGAAGATATAGACGAAGTTATTATGGGCAGCGTGCTTCCCCACGGGTTGGGCCAGAATCCAGCCAGACAGACTATGGTGAGAGCCGGACTGCCTTGGGAGGTAGGCGCTATTACCGTAAATAAGGTTTGCGGGTCAGGCCTGAAGGCGGTTATGCTGGCTGCCCAGGCAATCCAATGCGGGGATGCGGATGTTATCGTAGCGGGTGGGCAGGAGAACATGAACCTGTGCCCCTACATGCTTAAAAAAGCCAGGACTGGATACCGTATGAACAATGACAAGGTCGTGGACGGGATGGTCCATGACGGTCTCTGGGATCATGTCAACGATTTTCATATGGGTATGAGTGCGGAACTGGTTGCAGAAAAGTACGGGGTGAGCCGTGAGGATATGGATGTCCACGCATTGAATTCATATGCAAAGGCGTGGGCGGCTATTGAGAATGGAAAATTCAGAGATGAGATAATACCAGTGGAAATTCCCGTGAGAAAAGGTGACCCTATTATCTTTGACACGGATGAAATTCCCTTGAGAAAACCCAGGACAAGCTTGGAAGCTCTGTCTTCACTGGGAGGAGCCTTTAAAAAAGGGGGATATGTTACTGCTGGTAATTCGTCCAAGATCAGTGACGGTGCATCGGCGCTTGTGGTCATGTCGAGGGAAAAGGCTGAACAACTTGGCTGCAAGCCCATGGTTAGAGTCGGGGCTCAGGGTGCTGCTGGAATAGATATGAAATATGTACTTGTTGCTCCTATTCTGTCAATTCCCAAGGTTTTGGCCAAAGAGGGTCTCAAGATGGAGGATATTGAGTTACACGAGATAAACGAAGCCTTCAGTTCCTCCTCTGTGGCTATTAACAGGGAACTTGGCTTGGACCCTGAAAGGGTCAATATAAACGGCGGCGCGGTTGCCCTTGGACATCCGATCGGAGCAAGCGGTGCCCGTGTCCTGACCACCCTCATATATGCCATGAAAGACAGAGGTGCCAGGGTGGGTGAGGCATCTCTCTGCCTTGGAGGTGGTGAGGCCGTCACATTGATTGTGTATAATGAGGAGTAGGTCCTTTTAAGACTGAGGCTGAACAGGATCAAAATCGTGTTACATAGATTAAGGAGATGAAAAATGAGAGAAGTGGTAATAGTATCCGGAGCAAGAACACCGGTTGGCTCATTCGGAGGAAGCCTGAAAGAGGTGCCGGTCGTGGATATGGGAGCCCTGGTACTAAAAGAAACTCTGAAAAAAGCCGGCCTGAGACCCCTGGCTACTGAGGCCCTGACCGCATTTGAGCCTGACGCTCTTAAGGGTGCAGGTATGATAGAATTGGAACAAAAGGGATATGATTACAGCGATGCTCTTCAACCAGTCCAGATAGATGAGGTTATCATGGGCAATGTGGTAGGCGCCGGCCAGGGCCAGAATGTGGCCAGACAGGCGATGGTCAGGGCGGGTATATCCAAGGAAACCAGCGCATTTTCTGTAAACAAGGTGTGCGCATCCGGCATGAAGGCTGTTGCTCTGGCGGCACAGGCCATCAGATTCGAAGAGGCGGATGTGGTCCTTGCCGGCGGAATGGAGAACATGACTCGTATTCCTTATGCCATTCCAGCCAACAGATGGGGAGCGCGCATGAATAACACGGAACTGGTAGACCTTATGATCATGGATGGTCTTTTTGAAATTTTCTATGGGTATCACATGGGCATCACTGCTGAGAATATCGCTGAAAAGTATGGTGTTTCCAGGCGGGATCAGGATGAACTTGGTGCGCTAAGCCATGCGCGCGCGAGAAAAGCTATCAGGGACGGTGTATTTAAGGACGAGATTGTGCCGGTATTCATACCCCAGCGAAAGGGAGATCCGGTGGTATTTGACACGGACGAGAGGCCAATGGATACTGATGTGGAAAAGATGAGCAGGCTTGCCCCGGCCTTTAAGAAGGACGGAACAGTTACCGCAGGAAACGCGTCCGGAATTAATGACGCTGCAGCCGCCCTGCTTCTCACGTCAATCGAAAAAGCCGAGGCGCTGGGCCTGAAACCCCTGGTAAAAATCAAAGCCTATTCCTCTGCGGCAATAGACCCGGCGTATATGGGCCTTGGTCCTATTCCAGCGGTAAGAAAGATTCTAAAAAGCACAGGACTTTCAATGGAAGACTTTGGGACTTTTGAATTAAACGAGGCATTTGCATCTCAGGCTATTGCATGCATGCGAGAGCTCAAATGTGACAGCGAAAAGACAAACGTCCACGGTAGCGGGATTTCTATTGGTCATCCTATCGGCTGCACCGGAGCGCGTATTCTGATAACACTGATTGGAGAAATGTTGCGGGAAGACCACAGCCTGGGACTGGCTTCTTTGTGTATAGGTGGGGGTCAGGGTATGGCTATGGTCCTTGAAAAAATTTAACGGGCGGTTTGGGGTTTGAATGGGCGAATGTCAAATCAGCTCCGTAAACTATGACACAGGAGTGAACCATGGCATATGAGAGTATTATTCATGAGGTAGATGGCAATGTGGCAATTATAAAGTTCAACCGGCCTAAGGCCTTGAACGCTATCAATCCTACGGTTCTGAGGGAGGTGGGCGATGCGCTGGACAAGATAGAGACAGATCCGTCTCTAAGGGTCCTGGTGTTTACAGGGGAAGGAGGAAAGGCTTTTGTGGCTGGAGCGGATATAGCCCATATGGCTAATTTTTCACCCCTTGAGGGCCTCGAATTTTCACGGAAGGGCCAGGAGCTGCTTTTCAGGCTGGAGACCCTGCCTATACCTGTAATTGCCAGTGTTAATGGATTCGCCCTGGGAGGAGGTACTGAGATCGCCATGGCGTGTGATTTTATCTATGCCTCTACAAATGCCAAGTTTGGTCAGCCTGAAATCAATCTGGGGATAATCCCCGGTTTTGGTGGTACACAGAGGCTTCCACGTTCAGTAGGCAAGGCCATGGCTAAGGAGATCTGCATGACAGGCGAATTGATTAGTGCCGAGGAAGCCTTGCGCATAGGTCTCGTCAATAAGGTGTTCTCTCCGGAAAATCTGTGGGAGGAAACCATGAAGACAGCCGGTGTGCTGGCCTCAAAGGGAAGGGTATCAATGAGGGCGGCAAAGCAATGTATTGATCGAGGCTATGATTTGGATCTTAGATCAGGCTGCTATATGGAGGCGGATTCCTTTTCCATATGTTTATCAAGCCCCGATGGCAAAGAAGGAATGACCTCGTTCCTTGAAAAGAGAAACCCCGATTTTAAAGGAGATTTGATCTAAAATGGACTTTGCACTGACTGAAGAGCAACAGATGGTAAAGGATATGGTTCAGCGGTTTGCTGAGACGGAAATAAAACCGAAAGCTGCCGAGATAGATGAAAAACACCAGCATCCAGCGGAAATTGTCAAACAGCTCGCCGAATTGGCCATGATGGGCATCGCAGTTCCTGAAGAATACGGGGGAGGCGGAATGGACTATGTGAGCTATGTAATAGCACTCATAGAGGTCTCAAAAGCCTGTGCCTCCACCGGTGTTATCATGTCTGTGAATAATTCGCTTTATTGTTATCCTGTAATGGCATACGGTACTGAGGAACAGAAAAAGAAATATTTATCCCCATGCGCCTCGGGCGAAAAACTCGGGTGCTACGGCCTGACCGAAGCGGGCGCGGGTTCTGACCCTGCCAATCTCATTACGACAGCGGTGAGAGATGGTGATGAATGGATAATAAACGGCGAAAAAAAGTTTATTACAAACGGTAATGTGGCATCCTATAGTGTTATCGCAGCCCTGACCGAAAAGGGAAAAGGCCACAGGGGCATAAGCTCGTTTGTGGTTGATTTGGAAAACACACCCGGCTTCAAATTGGGCCGCTTAGAGGGAAAGCTTGGTATCCTTGGCTCAGGGACGGCGGAATTAGTTTTTGAAGACGCCAGAGTACCTGCTGACGCGCTCCTCGGAAAAGAGGGCGAGGGTTTCAAACAGATGCTCAGCACACTTGATGGGGGAAGAATAGGAATTGCCTCACAAGCGGTTGGTATTGGACGGTCTGTCCTGGAAGAGGCCCTGGAATATGCCAAGACGCGTGAGCAGTTCGGAAAACTGATCACCTCGTTCCAGGCAATCCAATGGAAACTGGCGGACATGGCGACAGAACTGGATGCAGCTGAATTACTTACCCTCAGGGCGGCTTGGCTGGAAGACAACAATAAGCCCTACGAAAAGGCCGCGGCCATGGCAAAGATGTATGCCTCGGATGTAACCATGAGGGCCTCCATAGAAGGTGTACAGATTCTTGGCGGATACGGATACTGCAAGGAATATCCTATGGAGCGGCATATGAGAGATGCCAAGATCTGCCAGATCTATGAAGGCACCAATGAGATAATGCGTGTGGTGATTGCAAATAACCTTTTAAAAGGAAAGTAAGCCGACACAACTTGTGCCCCGATAAACAAGTCCAGCAACAGGGGGAGGGGAGGATTCATATGCCCTCAATTTTTAATCCTAAGGTTTTCGACGATTTAGAAAAACAGGAAAAGCAATGGCAAGACAAATTGGATAAGGCCTTTGCCTCAAGGCCAGCGAGGCTGAAGAGGTTTTCTACAGTTTCAGATCTGGAAATAAAAGGCCTTTACACTCCCAAGGATATAAAAGATTCGGATTTTGGGAAAAAGATAGGGTTTCCCGGTGAATATCCTTTCACCCGTGGAGTCCAGCCTACCATGTATAGAGGACGCCTGTGGACTATGAGGATGTTCGCTGGCCTCGGAAGCGCGTCAGATACAAATAAGCGTTTTCATCATTTGGTTCGTGCCGGGCAGACAGGACTGTCTACTGCATTTGATATGCCCACTCTGATGGGTTACGATACTGATGCACCAAAGGCAAGGGGAGAGTGCGGAAGATGCGGTGTGGCTATAGATACTCTCAAGGATATGGAAGATCTTTTTGAGGGCCTTCCAATCGACAGGATAACCACCTCCATGACAATCAATCCCCCGGCCTCGGTGATTTGGGCCATGTATATAGCCATGGCGGAAAAGAGAGGTATCGACAGACGCATCATCGGTGGTACCATCCAGAACGACATGCTTAAGGAGTTCATAGCCCAGAAGACTTTTATGTGTCCACCGGAACCATCGGTCCGGCTGATAACAGATACGGTTGAATTCGGGACAAGGGAAATTCCTAAATGGAATACAATCAGTATCAGCGGTTACCACATCAGAGAAGCAGGGTCAACAGCTGTTCAGGAATTAGCATTCACATTAGCTGACGGCATTACCTATACACAGGCGGCTATTGATAGGGGTCTTAATGTAGATGATTTCGCGCCCAGGTTTTCATTTTTTTTCAATTCCCATCTCGATTTTTTTGAAGAGGTTGCGAAGTTCCGGGCGGCCAGACGGATATGGGCCAGGATCATGAGGGAACGTTTCAAGGCAAAAGATCCAAGGTCCTGGTGGCTTAGGTTCCACACTCAGACTGCCGGATGTTCTCTGACTGCTCAGCAGCCTTACAACAACGTTGTCAGGACTGCTCTGGAGGCGCTGGCCGCGGTAATGGGAGGTACGCAGTCGCTTCATACTAATTCTCTTGATGAAGTTTTAGCCATCCCTACCGAAGAGGCCGCTACAATAGCCCTCAGGACCCAACAGATTATTGCAGAGGAATCTGGAGTAGCTAACACTATTGATCCCTTGGGAGGGTCTTACTTTGTGGAGGCACTGACGGATCGAATGGAAGAAGATGCCCTGGATATTATTGGTAAGATTGATGACATGGGCGGCATGCTTGCTGCTATAGAAAGGAGCTATCCTCAGTTGGAGATAGCTGATGCCGCTTACCATTACCAGAGGCAGATCGATGACAGGGAGAAGACTGTTGTCGGTGTTAACAAGTATGTGACAGATGAAGAAATTCCGGTGGAGATTCTTGAAATTGACGAGGAACTCGAAAGGATTCAGATAGAAAGGACCAACAGGATCAGGACCGAACGTGATGCTGATGAGGTGAAAGAATGCCTTGCGAGAGTCGGTGACGCCTGCACAGGGGGCCAAAATGTTATGGAACCACTCTTAGAAGCTGTTAAGGCGTATGCGACGCTCCAGGAAATATGCGATGTGTTCAGACAGGTTTTCGGCGAATACAGAGATCCGGGTATCTATTAAAGTCCATTTACTGAGTTGGTGAGAAATTTGGAGGGACACCCAATGGGAGAGGGTTTATGCTGCGCGAAAGAAAGTTAAGGATCATGGTTGCAAAGCCGGGTCTGGACGGGCACGACCGAGGGGCCAGAATTATTGCTCGTGCATATCGTGACGCCGGCTTCGAGGTGGTCTATACAGGCCTTCATCAGACCCCGGAAGAAATTGTTGAAGCTGCCATACAGGAAGACGTTGATATGATAGGACTTTCGAGCCTGGCAGGGGCCCATAAATACCTCTTTCCGAAGGTTATCTCGCTATTGCGGGAAAAAGGGGCCGAGGATATTATTGTCTGTGGTGGAGGTATTATTCCTGAAGAGGACATTCCCGTGCTTAAGGATGCGGGTATCAAAGAAATTTTTACTCCGGGAGTATCCCTGGATGTAATAGTTGATTGGGTGCGTGAAAACGTTCGGCCGAGGTGAGAAAGCAGTATCATGGAAGATATAGTAGAAAAGGTACTGGCAGGTGATGTAAGAACCGTGGCCCGTCTTATCAGGGACATTGATGATGGGATGCCCGATGTGAGAGATATCCTAAAGGCATTGTATCCTCATACTGGAAAGGCCTATATAATAGGAATCACCGGGGCTCCTGGAGTGGGTAAAAGCACTCTGGTCGACCAGATTGTGGCTCACCTCAGGAAGCAAAACAAGAAGGTCGGTGTGCTCGCGGTTGATCCTACAAGTCCTTTCAGCGGTGGTGCCATTTTGGGTGATCGTATTCGGATGCAGCGGCACAGTATGGATGAGGGAGTTTATATACGCTCCCTGGCAACACGTGGACACTTTGGAGGTCTGACCCAGTCCACTCGCAGCGCTATTGATGTTCTGGATGCCATGGGAAGGGACTACATCCTCGTGGAGACTGTGGGTGTTGGGCAGGATGAAGTGGATGTGGTAAAGAGCGCCCATAGCACGATTGTCGTCGTCATTCCAGGTATGGGTGACGATATCCAGGCCATAAAGGCGGGTATCCTTGAGGCGGCTGATATTTTCCTTATTAATAAGGCGGACCATGAGGGAACAGATAAGACCATGAACGATTTAAAACTTATGATCGAAATGGACCAGAAAAAGTACGACAGAGGTGAATGGAAGCCGCCTGTCCTAAAGGCACAGGCTCTGTTTGACAAGGGTGTTAAAGAACTTCTGGAAGAGATAGAGAGACACAAAGGTTTCATGGAGTCCAGAGGCAGTATTCAATTCAGAAAAAGGAAAGATAGGGTTATCGAAGAATTGAGTGACATGGTTAAAAACCGGGTGGTTGAAGAGGTACTCAGCAGCATCACTAAAACAGGTGAATTCGACAGGGCTGTAGATTCCATTGTAAAGGGCAGGGTTGACCCCTATACGGCTTGCGATGATCTGGTTTTGAAAAGGATAGGCAGCCTTGATACCTGATTTTCAAACCTGGCCCTTTCTTATGACTGAAGCGTTTTGCCAGGTCACTGATCATGAACAGGTGGCAAGCGAATGTATAGCGTGTTTTGGTGGATATGGTACGTCATTTTAATCCTGCTGGGATCCTCTTTCCTTCTCTTCGGTGTTCACCTCCTTATAGCTGCCTATCAATTAAAAGATCCTGCCTGGTTTTTAATGACATTTTTTGCCTCCAATCTGATAATCCTTATCAGTGCGGCCCTAGTCGTCGGCTTTGTTTTTCGGATGATAGCCGTATATAAGGCTCTTAAGAATACCGAAGAATAATTATTTGTAAAGTCCGGTGTCTGAAACATGATATCGACTTAACAAGACAAGCCAAGGCTGTTAGAAGAAGACCCGCATCTTTTTAATCATTACAAATCTTGGGAGGGAATCATGCCGAAACAATCCAGGCCTATTGGAAAGAGGCTTATGAATCTCCGAAAGGAAAAAGACCTGACTCTTAAGAATTTGGCCAATGAGACTGGCCTGGCGGTGAAATATATCTCCCAGGTGGAGAAAGGGGAGATAATGCCACCTGTTTCAGTGCTTCTTCAACTTTCAAAGGCCCTGGAGGTGGATTCCAGCCTTCTCCTGAGGGAGGAAAGAGATGAGGCCAGCAGAAGGTCAAGAGAGGACTATCGAAAGAGGACAGAAGACTACACCTATGAGAACCTGACTCCCAAGGCTATGAATAAACATCTTAAGGCCTTTAAAGTTTTCATAGACCCTAAATCCGAGCACAAGGGAGTCAGTTATCAGCATGCGGGCGAGGAATTCCAGTATGTATTAAAAGGAAAGGTGGAGGTGATGGTAGGCGAAAACAAGAATATCCTCGCTCCGGGTGACAGCCTGCATTTCAACTCCTCTATCGTCCACAGGCTGAAGAACATAAGCTCGGAAAAAGCGGAACTCCTTGTAGTCCTTTATACACCTTGAAAAAGCAGAAACTGTACCTGGATGAACCGAGATTTATTACAGATTGATATTACGTACTAGGTTTGGTGTGCTCGTTAATTCGGTTTGCTTTTTATTATCTTAGATAAATCATCCCCCGGAGAGGAGAGATTATGGCCTATCAGCTCACAGAGGAACAGAGGATGATCCAGGCGATGGTCAGGGAACTCGCCAGAGATGTTCTTTTGCCTACAGCTGCGGAGAGGGACAGGTCCTGTGAATTTCCTTCGGATAATATCAGGATGATGGGCACTCTCGGTTTAATGGGCATGAATGTTCCACCTAAATACAACGGAGCCGGTGCAGACGCTGTCAGCTATTCAGTAGCCCTGCAGGAAGTAGCATATGCCTGCGCTTCCACGGCCGTTGTTATGTCCGTCCATAACTCTGTGGCCTGCGGACCCATTTACCTGTTCGGTTCGGAATACCTGAAAGAAAATTTCCTAAAACCCCTTGCCGGGGGAGAAAAGCTCGGGTGCTTTGCCTTGACTGAGGCTGGCGCTGGATCAGACCCTGCGAGTCAAAAGACAAGCGCTGTTAAGGACGGTGGGTCTTACGTGATAAACGGGAGCAAGATGTTTATTACTTCGGGGAAAAACTCTGATATAACGGTTGTGACAGCTTACACTAACCGGGAAGCCAGACACCGTGGAATAAGCGCGTTTATGGTTGAAAAGGGTACTCCGGGATTTTCCGTGGGCAGAGAAGAGGAAAAAATGGGGCTTCGGGCTTCCGATACTGCAGAATTGGTTTTTGAGGATTGCCGGGTACCGGCTGAAAATCTCCTGGGAAGAGAGGGGGATGGATTCATAATACCGATGTCATCTCTTGACGGAGGAAGGATAGGCATAGCCTCACAATCAGTAGGGATAGCTCAGGCATGCCTTGACGCAGCGGTTAATTACGCCAGTGAAAGGATTCAGTTCAACAGGCCTATTTCACAGTTCCAGGGACTGAGATGGATGATAGCCGATATGGCTACGGAGATAGAGGCAGCCAGGCTGATGACATTCAATGCCGCAGCCATGAAAGACAGAGGGGAGGATTTTACGGGTGCGGCGTCCATGGCTAAGGTTTTTGCCTCTGAGATGGCAAACAGGGCTGCTTACAAGGCGCTTCAGATTCATGGCGGGTACGGTTACACGAAAGAGTTTGCGGTTGAAAGGTATTACAGGGATGCAAGGGTATTGACCATATATGAAGGTACCTCCGAAATTCAAAGGAAGGTAATAGCAGATCGAATTATCGGAAAATAGACGGTACGTTTTTCGACCTTCACCTGAACATCGCATATTAACTACACAGGAGACACATTTATGGTTGAAGGAGAAAGGATATATTTTGAGAAATTTCAGGGACATCGTTGTTTTGCTTGCGGCACGGACAACCCTATCGGTTTTGACCTCCAATTCTATCGCCAGGGAGATTTTATTTGCTCCGATATCACCCTGGGAAAGTATCACGAAGGATGGGAAAATGTAGCCCACGGAGGGCTGCTATCCGTGCTTTTGGACGAGATTATGTCATGGACCATAATCTATTTTAAGAAACTTTTTGTGGTAACACGAAAGATGAATCTGAAATATGTGAGGCCCGTAATGACCGGTACCCCTCTTACCGCCAGGGGGAAACTGACAGCCCCCCTGGATTATCCCAAGATCGGCGCAAGAGGAGAACTCCGCGACAGTCAGGGAAGGCTTCTGGTGAAAGGTACAGGTGAGTTTGTCGAACTCTCCGAGGATGATCTGGCCCAGGTTCCGGATACTGTAAAAAATCAAAGGTTTTCCCTGTTAAAAACTTATGGATAAAGCAGGTAGCCCGGAAAGGGGGGGCAGGTAAACGTAAGCCTGCCGGGGGTGCCGGAGAAAAGCTAGTGATCCCATCCGTGAACCCCTACCAGGTCCACGAAACGGCAGCCTCCCAGGTTTTTTCGAATAAAATTTCCCCTTTTCTTTGTTATTTTGATCAGTTCCTGGCTAAACTTGTTCCCGACAGGTATGACCAGCCTCCCTTCTTCTGCCAGCTGTTCATAAAACGGTTTAGGAATCCTGGGAGCTCCGGCTGTTACAATTATGGCATCATAAGGTTCGAATTCTTTCCAGCCCAGGGTACCGTCAAAAGCCTTGAAAAGGATATTTGTATAACCCAGTTCAGCGAGTAAGTTCCTTGCCTTGAGAAGAAGCGGACGAATCCTTTCAACTGTATAAACCCTGTCAGACAACTCGGCAAGGATAGCGGTTTGATACCCACTGCCTGTTCCGATTTCAAGAACCTTTTCGCTGCCGGAGAGTTCGAGGGCTTCGGTCATTAAAGCCACGATATAAGGCTGGGAAATAGTCTGTTTTTGGCCTATGGGCAGGGGGTGATCATTGTATGCCTCGCCCCAGAGGGCCTCTTCGACAAAAAGGTCTCTAGGGACCTTGCTCATTGCATCCAGAACCCTCTGATCGCTTATTCCACGGGGAATAAGCTGGGTCTTCACCATCCTTTCTCTGGCCAGGCGATAATCTTGGGCTTGGGTCATACGTTTTTCCTGTGAAAACCGGTCTGTTCCCGGCCTGGTTGTTTACTACCGCTTTTATATAAGGACATACCAATATGAAAAACTGTGTATAAAGTGATGCCGGGATAAGCCTGAGGGACTTATCATTAAATAGGGCTCGCGGCTTTTGGGTTTTTTTCCAATAGTGTGGCATATGAATCCAGTTCGAGCATATTATTAGTCTCCCAGTATTCATAGTCACCCTTGAGCCATTTTTTACCGGAAACCACCTTCTCTTTCATTGCCAGGAAATAGCCTTCCATATCACTATCTGAACAAACTGTTTTTTCTCCTGTTATGTAAGGATAAATTATCTTTGCTGCTTCCTCGGCCCGTGCCATTGCCAGATCAGGATTTCTGAATACTCCGGGCAGATAAGCCACTGTATCCAGCCTGGCTATAACCTTTATACCGAGACAGCCCATAAGCTGGGCAAAAAAATCATGAAGTTCCTCTTGAAAGGTGCTGCCGGTAGTTATTACGGTCAGACCGGGTTTTCCCGAAAGTCTCATAAGATGATACCAGGCGGCCAGTCTATCGAGGAAGGTTTTCATCTGACCGGACATGTGTGCCGTATATATGGGAGAGCCCCATATAATAAAATCTGCGCCGAGCATCTTCCTTTTCAACATTCCCATATCGTCCTTCTCATCCAGGGGACATGATTCATGTCCTCTGGTCATGCAACTCCAGCAGCCTTTGCAATATGAGATGTTTACATGTCCCGCAGTAAGAATTTCATGGCTTATACCAGGATCCATCTCAAGCAGCTTATCAAGCATCATCTTTGTAAGAGTGTAAGTATTGGATTTTTCTTTCAATGGACTACCGATAAAGCCGAATACCTTTTTCAAGTACTACCTCCATTCGATAGGCGTTATTGTATTTGAACGGAAAAAGCCGTTTTGCAGCGTGCTGCTTGAATGGACTGTGCACGCGGGATTTTTAAGGGATAATAGGGAAAAGCAGCGTTAGCGTCAAACACTAATTGCACACCGCCGTATTTGATTCTTCACTTTATGAAGCCCTGGTGGTCTCTATTGTGAGAAGAGGTTCAGGTTTCATTAACTGGTTTTTCACCGGTGAAATATTTCAGCCGGCCAGAGGAGGATTAAAATTGTATAAAGATGGGTTATCACGCCAGGAGTACTATTTGAATGCTTCGTACCGAGTTTCTTGACAGGCGGAAGACCTAGTGTTATTTTTCCAGACTTCCAACCATGCTTGATTTGTCTTAAAAAGAGAGGCTTATCTTGGCTTTCGGTACAGGTTTACAGAGGGAGATTCTATGACGTTTCAAGAATTGATTATGGCTCTTGAAAAATATTGGGCCGATATAGGCTGTTTGATACAGCAGCCCTATGATTTGGAGGTGGGGGCGGGAACCTTTAGCCCTGAAACTTTATTGAGGGCTTTGGGACCTGAGCCATGGGCAGTTGCTTATGTCCAGCCTTCCAGACGGCCTACAGATGGAAGATACGGGGAAAACCCAAACCGTCTTGGACACTACTATCAATATCAGGTTCTTATTAAACCTTCTCCTCTCGAGATTCAGGATGTATACTTGGGCAGCCTGAAAGAACTTGGAATAGATCCCCTCGATCATGACATAAGGTTCGTAGAGGATGACTGGGAATCACCCACCCTTGGAGCCTCAGGGCTGGGGTGGGAGGTATGGCTTGATGGAATGGAGATCACTCAGTTCACCTATTTTCAGCAGGCTGGCAGCATAAGGCTGGATCCGATAGCTGTTGAAATTACTTACGGGCTGGAAAGGATTGCAATGTATTTACAGGAAAAGGAAGATGTTTACGAGCTCATGTGGAACGAGCGGGTCACATATGGAGAAGTACACAAGAAAGGGGAGTGGGAGTTGTCGGTTTTTAATTTTGAAATGGCCGATATAGATATGATGCTAAAGTTATTTGATATGTATGAGCAGGAATCTTTGAAATTAGGTGAGAGAGGCCTGGTTCTTCCGGCTTATGATTACTGTCTGAAATGCTCCCATACGTTTAATATTCTCGACGCCAGGGGTGCCATAAGTGTAACAGAGAGAACCCATTATATCGACAGAATAAGAAAGCTGGCACGTCTGGCTTCTAAAAACTACTTAGCCCAGAGAAAAGAAATGGGCTACCCGCTTATGAAAAAATAATTAAACCCTGGCAGTTTATAAGAATTCAAATAGGCTCACCGAGGCTTGTCTGAATTCCTGCCTGACCAATCACACAGGATAAAAAGATGACCGCCGAACTTCTTTTGGAGATAGGAACTGAGGAGATCCCTGCAGGTTACCTGGAAAAGGGGCTGGCTCAGCTGAAGAGTCTTGCCCAGGCCTGTATGGAAGAAAACCGCATTGATGTTACCGGGCGCTTCCTCACATTTGGAACCCCGAGGAGGCTGGTCCTGATAGGCGAATCTCTCTCTCTCAACCAGAGAGAACTTGTAAAAGAGGTTATGGGGCCCCCTGTGGCTGTGGCCTATGATGAAAACGGAAGACCCACAAAAGCGACGATCGGATTTGCCAAGAAACAGGGCGTTCCGGTGGAAAAACTGGAAAGTATTGAAACACCAAAGGGAGAATATCTGTACGTAAGACAGAATTTTCCTGGCAGGCCTACCATTGATATCCTTGCAGAAGCTCTTCCGGGGCTCATTTCGGGTATCAAGTGGCCAAAGTCCATGCGTTGGGGTAGCGTGGGGTTTGCTTTTGTCCGGCCGATTCACTGGATAATTGCAGTCCTTGGCGGAAAGGTTGTCCCATTTGAGGTTGCAGGTATCAAGGCGGGGAGATCGACAACCGGGCATCGGTTTATGTCTCCGGAGTTCATGGAGGTCTCGGACGTTCGGGATTACCTGGAGAAGATGAAAAAAGGTTTTGTTTTGATTGATCAAAGCGAAAGAGAGAAAACCGTGGAGCGGTTATGTCGGGAAGCAGCCAGGGATGCAGGGGGTGAGCCTGCTCAGGATGGTAATCTCCTTGCTACAGTGGCTAATCTGGTGGAATACCCCTCGGTAGTTTGCGGTCACTTTGATCAGTCTTTTCTGGAACTTCCGGAAGATGTACTGATTACCGCGATGAAAGAACATCAAAAGTACTTTTCCGTTTATGATTCAGAAGGTTGTTTGATGCCTAACTTTTTGGCGATTAACAACACTGTCGCAAGAGATGAGACCGTAACCAGACGAGGGCATGAAAGGGTGCTTCGGGCAAGGCTGTCCGACGCAGCATTCTTTTTCAAAGAGGACCTCAAAATTCCTCTAGGGGATAGGATTGATCAGCTGAAGAGGGTAATTTATCAGGCTGAACTGGGTACTTCCCATGCAAAGGTGCTGCGTTTTACGAAACTGGCGGAATATTTGGGCGAAAGGTTGCTTCCGGAGAGGCTGGATGATTTGAGGATTGTGGCGGGCCTTTGTAAGTGCGATCTCGTAACTCAAATGGTCACCGAGTTTCCCAGCCTGCAGGGAATTATGGGCAGGGAGTATGCCAGATTGGAGGGAAAACCCGAGGAAATCTGCCTTGCCATTCATGAACATTATTTACCTCTGAGATCCGGGGGAGAGCTTCCTAAATCCGAACTTGGCGCCATAATTGGTTGTGCTGATCGCATGGATACTGTTGCCGGCTGTTTCGCCATCGGTTTTGAGCCCTCAGGCCGAGCGGATCCTTTTGCACTACGCAGGCACGCCATTGCAATTATCAGGATATTACAGGAGAGGCAATGGGACTTGTCTCTTAATGAATTTATTCGCGAATCCCTGTCGATCTTGAGTCTTGATATTCACTTTGAGAGGGAACCGATCTTTAATAAAATTCTTAATTTTTTTAGAGAACGTTACAAACAGATGATGTTGAGCTCTGGATACGCCTCAGACATTGTCGAGGCGGTCATCTCCGTAGGATTTGATGAGATCAATAAACTCAGGACAAGGCTGGAGCAGGTCAATCGATTTGTTACGGAATCACCAGAGTTTCATGAACTGGCGCTTACCTTTAAAAGGGTGACCAATATATTGAAGAATCAAGAAAGATCTTACAAAGTTGAAACCAATCTGTTCAGGGATGCCAGTGAAACTGATTTGTGGGATGTTTTCGTGTCCTTAAAAGAAGGTGTAGAAGAATGCATTGAGCAGGAGGACTACTATGGGGCTATGAGCCGGATGGTTAGACTTAGAAGACCAGTAGATGATTTTTTTGATAATGTGGAAATTCTGACCAAAGATGATAAGGCCTTACGGGAGAACAGGATTGGGTTGCTTCAGCAACTTTCGCGTTTTTTTCTTGGAGTAGCGGATTTCGCCAGGTTCTCTGTTTAAAATAAGCATTAATTATGTTCAAGGCGAATTCGCCGGGATGAAGCTCCGGTTCGAGTTGATCTGCAGAATTACAGTTTAAAAGAATTCTCAAGGTTTTTTGATAAGAAGGTATAAGTCTCCTTCATGCTTCAGGTGCCCTGCTGCTGTTTCCGCATAGGGTCCGCTTCCCCAGAATATGTCGGCCCTCCCTGCTCCCTTTATTGCACCGCCAGTATCCTGGTTCAGAACAAACCTTGAAAAATCCTTCCAGTGTGTGATTTCTCCCAGCGGGTTCAGGGCCGGTTTTTGGCAGGAGATAAAGGCAAGTGCTCCTTTTGGAAACAGGCTGGAATCCAGTGCGATCGACCTTCCGGGTGTTACCGGGACATTTATGCAGCCGATGGGGCCTTCTTCAATTAAGCGAAAAAATACATATGAGGGGTTATGGTTTAGCACGTCTTCGATTATTTCCGGGTTAGTGGATAAATAATCGCGGATGCTCTGCATTGAAATTTGTTCCCTTTTCAGGAAACCTTGTTCCAGCATGTATCTTCCAATACTACGGTAAGGCCTTCCATTGGCTTCATGGTAGCCTACTGAGATAGTTATGCCGTCAGGTAGACGTATTCGACCCGATCCCTGTATATGGAGGAATGCTACATCCACGGGGTCTTTCAGCCAGACTATTTCCAGGCCCCGGCCCTTAAGAGCCTTTTCAACTTCGATGTGATACCGGGAATGGTAAGGTATGACTCTGTTACCATGAATCCTTGCTACTATGGTTTTTCCTTTGAGTGACTCATTGAATTGAGAGAGGTCTATCCTTATCAGATCGTCTGGTTTTCGATATAAAGGGCACTTATAGGTTTCGCTGGGGGTTAGGCTTCCCTCGAAAATGGGCTCAAAATATCCGGTAAATAGAACCTTATTGTTACCAACACGGCCGGCGGCACGATAAACCCGGAATTGATCCTTAATTTTTTTATTTAGCCGGTCGGGATCAGCCTCTTTTCGTATAAGTTCCAAAAAGGCCTCTTGACTTTCACGAACCCGTTCACACGTATATTTATCAGGACCATATTGAAACTCTTCTTTTGGGGAAAGCCGTTCCAGGTACTCCATATTTCTCTTAATTGCCAGGGCCAGAGAGCTGATATCCATATCGTCATGGAAACGTGGGTAGAAGAATTTTACCTGCTTGAGGGCCTGTTCGGGGCTACGCGGGGGTTCTTCAAGTGGAGGATAACATCCCACAAAACCGATAAAAATTAAAAATACAAGTATGAGTATGTTTGAGTGATTACGTATTACTTTAGATTTTGTCTGCATTATCACCTCTTAATTTTTGAGTGTGATTTGCGGGCGATGGTCCAAGCAAAAACACCACAATGATAAGTTTAAGATTTTACTAATATAGCATGTTCGGCATTTCAAGTCCTTCTTCAATTGAGCTTTTATCTAAAACCGTTGTTTTTTTTCACGATCGATGTGGTTTTTAAACCACACTTGAGAATGTACAGCTTTCTGTGTTAAAAGACCGGAGCTAATGGCCTATGAAATGTATATATAAAATCAAATACATACAAGTATGTCGGATAAATTAAAATTTCAGGCTTATTGGCACGTATCTTGCCTGAGTATAGAATGACAAAAACTAGAGTTCAGCGCGAGAGTTGACATAAATTCAGGAGAAACGTGTGGATTATATACAGAGAACCGTCGGTGGGGATGTGGGTTGTACGGGTATAGGTCTCCATACCGGTAAAAAGGTGAAAATAACTATAAAGCCTGCCCCGCCCGATACCGGAATCAGATTTGTCAGAACAGATCTTAGATCTCAACCCATGGTAGAAGCAAAATTCAGTAATGTTTCAGATACCATGCTGGCTACAACAATCGGGTCGAATGGATGCATAGTTTCAACTATTGAACATCTGATGGCAGCCTTTTTCGGCCTTGGAATAGACAATGCATTAGTAGAACTTAACGGCCCGGAGGTTCCAATAATGGACGGTAGCTCCGCGCCATTTATCTTTCTCATCAAAAGCGTGGGGATAAGAGGGCAGAACGAACCTAAGAGATTTATCGTTATAAAGCGACCTTTTGAAGTAAATGACGGAAACCGATCCGTGGCGATATATCCTTCCAAAGAGCTGAAAATAACTTACCTTATAGACTTCCAGCACCCTCTCTTGAGGAATCAGCAGTTTGAACTGATATTTTCCAGCAGGGAATTCGTAAGAGAGATCAGCAAGGCGAGAACTTTCGGATTTTTGAAGGATATCGAGACGCTTAAAGCCAACGGGTTAGCCCGTGGCGGTTCCCTTGACAACGCTATAGTTATAGATGATTTCAGAATACTTAACGAGGACGGTCTAAGGTTCAAAGATGAATTTGTGCGTCATAAGATCCTGGATTTTATAGGTGATCTGTCCATAATAGGAGCTCCAGTAATAGGTCATTTTGTGGTAAAAAAGTCAGGCCACTTTCTAAATCAACTTATGCTTCAGCAACTGATCGAGAGCAGAAAGAACTGGAAGGAATTGACTTTCAGAAATCCTGAAGAATGTTCCAGGAATAGTGTAAGGTTACCGGCCTTCGGTAATGTTATCCCGTTTCCAGTATAAAAACATGCCGGACTATAAGTCCATCTAGCTAATAGCGGGAAATGGGTCACCGCCCGGAGCGACTCCGTGGCAGCGGCCCTTTTTCTTTTCCGTCATTTTCTATCCGGAATGTCCTGAAAAAAATCTAGTTAAACCGATATCATCAATATTTCGTAAGAGTTATGGCTTGCATTTCTAACAACTCTTCCGTATTATATCCCTTCATAATTTCTGTATTTTGTGTATTTTGAATTACTCCTCTGCCTTTTCGGGAAAAATGAAGGGGACTTTTAATCATTAGTGGTCTAAAGTATGAAAACTGCTGTAATAATATTCTCTTTTATCGTTTTATTATTCTCCACACCCGCTGCGGCCCAGGATGCATATCTAACCGATTTCGTACTTTCAAGAAACAGTGACAATCTTTTGATAAATTTCAGGGTGGCCGACTGTTTCACCCAAGATATGGTGAGGGCTATTGAAAACGGGATAAATACGACCTTTATTTTTTACATAGAACTTTATGAAACCAGGGACTTCTGGTGGGACAAGAAAATTGCGGACCTGAAGGTGACCCAGAATATTCAATACGACAACCTTAAAAAGATTTATACGGTTAAGCGCTCCGCCAGCCCGGGTGAGACGAAGTCTTTTCAAGATTTGGAAGAAGCAAAAAATATGATGTGCAATGTCGATGGGGTAAAGCTCGCTAAGATGGACTCCCTTTCTAAAGGTTCCCGGTACCGTATATGTATGATGGCGGAGCTTGACAAGATAAGACTGCCTTTTTATCTGCATTATGTTTTCTTTTTCCTCTCCTTATGGGATTTCGAGACAGATTGGTACACAATGGCTTTCACATATTAATGAACAGGCAGGCTGCATGCCTCTGGTGCATGGCTGAGTTTTATAAATATTTTCTGTTATAATCGGCCTGCAGTTTTCGCTTTGACGACGAAGGTCTGGCACCATAGCCGTATTGTGTGTTTCGTACTTATTTTTTTCTATAACCGGTCTTCCACTTATGAAAGAATATCTTGAGGCCAAGAAACAAGATTTTCGCAGGCGTCGCAGGGAGAGATACCTGATCATTTTTCTGTTTCTGGTGATTTCCGTCTTGACATACCTGGGTATAAAGCTCCTCGATCTGGGTCTGGACCTACCAGTATCCAACAGTATTCTGGTTTTCGCGCTTATCAATATAAACGTTATACTGTTGCTTCTGCTTCTTTTTCTGACAGTCAGGAATTTGGTTAAGCTGCTTTTTGAGAGAAGAAAAAACATCATGGGGGCGAAGCTTAGATCCAAGCTGGTTCTCGCCTTTGTAACACTTTCACTGCTGCCTACAGTTATTCTCTTCTTTGTATCTGCACAGTTTATATCCTCTTCTATTGAGTACTGGTTTAATCTTCAAATAGAGCAATCCCTTAAAAATTCCCTTGAAGTGGGGCAGGATTATTACAAGCAGGTCACGGATGAGGTTCTTACACTCGGCAACAAATTGAGCAGCATAATCACCTATGAAGGATTTATCCTTATTTCAAGAAAGGAAAACCTAGAGAAATTTATACAAGAGAAAAGGAAGGAATACAGACTGGCATCTCTGGAGGTCGTTTCCGGCAACTTTGAACCGCGAGCCGTTTCCGAAGACCATCGAATCGATTTAAGCTCCTTTAAGGGTCCTGATAAGGATATTTTGGCGAAAAGCCTGGATGAGGGCGCGGATGGTCAGCATATTCAGTCTTCGACGCATGGAGATTTCGTCACAGGAATCGTTCCGGTATTTTCGAGAACCGAATCAAAGGCCGTTGTTGGGCTTGTGCTGCTTTCCCGTTTCATTCCCGGTACTTTTGTGAACCGTTTAAAAGCCATTTCCAGGGGGCTCCAGGAATATCGACAGTTGAAGATGCTGAAAAAGCCTATGAAGATCAGCCAGATGATAACTCTTTCCATCGTCACGCTTCTTATAATTTTTTCTTCCGTGTGGTTTGGATTCTATCTTTCCCGGGAGATAACCATTCCAATCAAGGAATTGGCAGACGGTACTGGGAGAATAGCAGCAGGAGACTATGATTTTTTCATTGATTTGGAGGCTGAAGATGAGATTGGAGTGCTGGTAAATTCTTTCAATAGAATGACCACGGATTTAAAGAACAGTAAAAATGAACTTGAAGAGGCAAACAAGGAACTCAAAAGGAGCAATATAGAGCTTGAACAGCGCCGGCTTTATATGGAGATTGTGCTAGCTAATGTAGCCGCCGGCGTAGTATCGGCCGATAAGGAAGGCAGGATACTTACTGTCAATAAATCTGCAGAAAGCATGCTCGACATAAAGGCTCAAACGGCTATTGGCAAGCATTATAAAGAAATACTAGCCGATGAATATGTCTATATAATTGAGGGGTTTCTTGAGAATGAAGTTCTTTTCAGAAAAGGATTTCTTAACCGCCAGATAAGGCTATCGGTGGGGAACAGGAGGATGACCCTGCTTGTATCGCTGAATGTATTAAGGGATGACCGGGACAATTATCTCGGACTGGTCGCGGTACTTGAAGACCTTAGCGAAATAGAGAAGGCTCAGAGGATGGCTGCATGGCGTGAGGTTGCCAGGCGCATAGCCCACGAAGTAAAAAATCCTCTTACACCCATACAGCTCTCAGCCCAGAGGCTGAAGAAAAAGTACGGGCAGAAGCTAGACCCTAATGACCTCAAGGTCTTTAATGAGTGTACCGACATGATAGTAAGACAGGTCGAAGAACTGAAAAGTCTAGTTAACGAGTTCTCAAATTTCGCCCGAATGCCTACCGCAAATCCGGTGCCATCGGACATCAGTGTAATCATAGCAGAGGCCTTGACGCTCTACAGAGAGGCACATAAAGATATCAAGCTCGTCTTCAAGGATTCAAATGCAGTTCCTGTTTTCAATTTGGACAGGGAACAGATAAAGAGAGTTATGATCAATCTTCTGGATAACGCTATTGAATCTATCGAAGGTGAGGGTGAGGTAACCATTGACCTTACTTACGACAAGGTCCTCCAAATGGTAAAAATAGAGGTGGCCGACAATGGGAAGGGAATATCTCAGCAGCATAAGGCGCGACTCTTTGAACCTTACTTCTCTACAAAGAGGCAGGGAACAGGGCTGGGGCTGGCAATCGTGAGCACAATAATCACTGACCACAATGGATTCATCAGAGTCCGCGATAACAAGCCTCGAGGGACCAGATTTATTATAGAGCTCCCTGTGAGGGTTTAAAATAAGGCTTCCGTGGATGATGATCATTTTTTACCACTTCGCCTGGACCCTTCTCTTCCTTTTCTGCGCTCCTATGGCGTTATTATTTAGTAACAGCCGGTTTGCGGAAAGGCTGGGTTTGCGCCGACTGCGCGGTGATTATGCTTTCTCGGGCACAATATGGGTACATGCGCTCTCTGTTGGGGAAGTAATATCCGCTCTTCCCCTTGTTAATGCTCTTAATCGGAGATATCCACACAAAGATATCGTCTTTACGGTGACCACTGCAAAAGGCATGGACTTAGCACGCCGTGAAATGCAAGGTAAAGTGAGCGCCTTACTCACCATGCCCGTTGATTTTTGGTGGTGTATGAGAACAATCGCAGACTACCTGAATCCACAGATTTTTATTCTGGTTGAAACAGACTTATGGCCAGCATTACTTGAGTATTTGAAAAGAAAGGGTATTAGCAGGATTCTCGTTAACGGTCGCATATCTCCCAGGACTTTTAAAGCTTACAGGAGGTTCCCATTTTTTACGAGAAAGCTGTTTGAGCTGCTCAATTTATGTTGTGTGCAGTCTGAGCTGGATAGGAGAAGACTGCTGCAAGCGGGGGTAGATCCATTCAGAGTTAGAAGAGTCGGGAACATCAAATTTGACCGGGAATGGATACCAATGGAAGAAGAAGAGCGCCTGGAAAAGCTTAAACAACTTGGTTTTAATGCCGAGGACCTGATATGGGTGGCAGGCAGCACCCATAGAGGCGAAGAGTCGGTCATACTTGATGTGTTGGAAAGGCTTCGCCCCCGCTTTCCTGCTCTTCGTCTCATCATTGCGCCGAGAAGGATAGAGGAGTCGGCAGATATCCTTGAGATGGCCAGGGAACGTGGGTTTAGAGCAATATTGAAGACCTCGATGCAGGAAAACGGCAGAAAGCACGAAATTCTTATACTTAACACCCTTGGGGAATTGAGTCGATGTTACGGTATCGCGCGGGTAAGCTTTGTAGGTGGCAGCCTGTCTCCGGTCGGCGGCCATAACCTGCTCGAGCCAGCCAGTTTTGGCTGTCCTGTCCTTTTCGGACCCTATATGCACAACTTTGTCGTTATGTCCGAATCTCTTTTAGAGGCCAGAGGCGGATGGCGGGTGCATGACAGTGAGGAGCTTTTCACAGCTATCAAGACACTCCTGGCGGATCCTGGACTTTGCCTTGAGATGGGGAAACACGCAAAAGCTTTTGTAGAAAAGAACCGCGGCGCATTAGAGCGCGTGATGACGTATGTAGATGATTGTCTGCAAAAAAGTGGAGGAAGCCGCTGATATGCAGAAAAATGCCATATCTGAGCGGCAGGCGATTTACGAGCGTGGTGGCACTTGGGTTTTGACACCTCTGCTTGCTTTTTTGTCCTTGCTCTACGGCATAGGGGTCAGGCTGCGTCTTTATGCGTATAAAACCGGACTTTTTAAAAGAAGGTCTCTTCCGGGTTTCGTTCTGAGCATAGGGAATTTGACTGCAGGAGGAACAGGCAAGACGCCAGCAGTCATAACGCTAGCGAGGTCAGCGCTTAAAGAAGGGCACCGGGTAGCTGTTCTTTCGAGGGGTTATAGAGGGAAATACAAGACGAAAATCCTTGAGGTGTCAGATGGAGTTGATGTCAAGTCAAGTCCGGAAGAGGCTGGAGATGAGCCTTACCTTTTGTCGAAAAAACTTGAACGTGTCCCGGTGATCGTTTCAAGAAACCGATATTTCGCAGGATTGTTCGCGTATAAGAAGTTTGGGAGTAATTTTTTTATCCTCGATGATGGTTTCCAGCATCTGGAGCTAAACAGGGATTTTGACTTGATGCTGCTGGATGCAGTTTATCCGATCGGTAATGGTTTTCTTCTCCCAAGGGGTCCCTTGAGGGAGCCGATTGAGCAATTGTCCAGGGCGGATGTCTTTATAATTACGCGAACGGGTGGACATACCTCAGGCAACGCGGCTGATTTTTTGCAAGCTAATTTTCCTGATACCCCTGTTTTTTTTGCGGATCATTTTGCAGACAAGGTTGTATTCCCATTTTCAGGAAAGACGCAGAAACCTGAAATGTTAAAAGGTACTAGGATTGGGGCCTTTGCGGCAATAGCAAATCCCGGAATATTCAAGAAAACACTGATAGAATTCGGAGCTGACCTTGCTTTTTTTAAAGGATTCAGGGATCATTATAAGTTCAAGTATGATGAGATTCAGAGTTTGCTTGAGATGAAGGATATTTACGGGGCCGAGTATCTGCTTACCACTGAAAAAGACTGGGTAAAATTAGCCCCTCTTGCCCCCGACTGCCTCGAGCTTGGCTATCTGGGCATACGGTTCGGACTTCTCACAGGTGAAGATGATCTCATGGAGATGATCAGGAATGGCAATATCAGAAAGCAAAATTTTGTCGGAAATCATATATAAAGGCCTCTGGACGGTGATCCTGATCATGTCTTTTATTCCTCTTCGCATCGGACAGTTACTGGGAAGGTCAGTTGGCAGGATCTTCGCGTTGATCCCGATGAGTCGGACAAAAGTCTCTTTGGAAAACATAAGGCACGCTTTCGGGGATCAAATGGGGGAAGGAGGAATGAGAAAACTCAATCAGAGGGTAGCTGTGCATTTCGGCCAGATGCTGTTCGAAATTCCCCACATATTGAGGCTCAGCAAAGCGAATCTCAATAAGTATGTCGTATTCGAGGGTCATAAAAACCTCCTGGCAGCAATGGAAAAGGGGAAGGGCGTCTTTGTGCTTACCGGCCACTTTGGAAATTGGGAGCTGATGTCGGCTGCAATATCCCTCAGCTTTGCCCCGGGTGGCGCAGTGGTTGCGAGACCGATGGACTTTGAAGCGGTGGACAGGGTAATACGTGCTCTTCGTTCCCGCTTTGGTACAGAGGTGATCCCAAAGCAGAGGGCTATAAGGAGGATCATCAAGGCTGTTCAGGAAAACCGCACAGTTGGCATACTCCTTGATCAAAATGTGGACTGGTATGAAGGAGTGTTCGTCCGATTTTTGAACAGGCCCGCCTGCTCTAATAAAGGACTCGCACTTATGGCCCTTAGAACCGGTACTCCCGTAATACCAGCCTTTTCTATAAGGCAGAGAGATGGATCGTACCGGATTGTTTTTGAAAAAGAGGTTTCTCTGAAAAAGACGGGCGATAAGACCAAGGATATCGAAGAGAATACGGCCCTTTTTACCAGTATAATTGAAAGATATATCAGGACGTATCCAGACCACTGGTTCTGGTTCCACAGACGTTGGAAGACAAAGCCTTTTTGCGAGTTACCGGAGAATCTTTAGCCCTCAAAGGTACGGATAAGAGGCGTGTCGTAAATTCATGCGAGGCCTTTAGAAAGCATGCCATTAGGTACAGGCAGAAAAAGAATAAATGTATCAGAAGTGGAAAGTATCCTTATCCGCTCGACGAATTGGGTTGGCGATGTAGTCATGACCCTACCCGCTCTGGAAGCTATCAGAGCGAACTTTCCCCGCAGCAAAATTACGGTCCTTGCTAGACCCTGGGTTCTGCATCTTTTCAAAGATCATCCCGCAGTGGATGAGCTTATCGTCTTTCAAAAGGGTCAAGGATTCCTGACCAATCTTAAAGAGGTTTACCGTATTGTCGAGCTGATCAGAAAAAGAAGGTTCGATCTTGCGATTCTTTTTCAGAATGCCTTTGAAGCGGCGCTTCTGACCTGCCTTGGCCATGTCAAATTTAGAGTAGGTTATAACACTGACGGCAGAGGACTTTTACTTACCCACAAGGTGCCGAGGAACGCCCAGTTGCTTGGTTGCCATCAGGTGGAATATTATCTGTCGCTTCTCCGTGCTTTAGGCTGGAACGCGGAGAGCAGGGATCCACACCTTTATATTTCTGCAGCTGATGTGGAGAAGGCCAAAGATCTGCTTTATTCGAGTGGTATAAAACATGGCGATTTTATCGTTGCACTTAATCCCGGCGCGGTTTTCGGGGGTGCAAAGCGATGGCCGGCTGATAGGTTCGCAAGGGTCGGAGATTGGGCCATGGAAAAGTGGGCGGCCAAGGTAATTGTAGTGGGGAGCAAAAACGAAATACACATCTGCAATTCTCTGTGCAGTTCGATGAAAAACCGGCCGGTTAATTTTTGCGGAGAGACCTCGCTGGGGGAGGCAATGGGATTAATCAGCCTGTGTGGTTTCTTTGTCACCAATGATTCAGGGTTAATGCACGTGGCTGCGTCCATGGGCGTGCCTACACTTGCTGTATTCGGTTCCACGGATCCCGTGGCCACTGGTCCAAGGGGAACTAAGGCGAGGGTTATACGGCATGAGACAGAATGCGCGCCCTGCCTGAAATCTGAATGTCCGCAGGACCACAGGTGCATGCTTTCCATTCAGGCCGAGGAGGTGTGGAGAGAGATGGAAAGGCTGAGGGAGGGAACTTCATGAAGAGGCCGGCCGTTTTTATTGACCGCGACGGCACAATAAATGAACAAATGGGCTATATAAACCATTTAAGCCGTTTTGTTTTGTTGCCCGGAACGGCACAGGCTGTAAGTTTGTTAAATAGAAATAGGTACCTGACCATTATAGTATCAAATCAGTCGGGTGTGGCCCGGGGCTATTTTCCCATAGAGCTTGTTGAGCAAGTACATGACCATTTGGAGAATTTGTTGGAACAAGAGTCGGCGCATGTCGATGGTATCTTTTACTGTCCTCACCATCCCATGGGAAGCGTACCGGAATACAGTATCAAATGTGACTGCAGGAAGCCCGGTCCAGGATTGGTAGAGAAGGCCTGCCGACGTTTCGAAATTGACATGGAAAATAGCTATGTGATTGGTGACCGATGCTCAGACATTGAGTTGGCTCACAAATGCGGTCTCAAGGGGATACTGGTGAGGACAGGTTACGGGCTTGGGGATATCGAATACGTTCTTCCACATAAACCTTTCAAACCCTTGAGCATAAAAAAAGATCTGCTGGATGCTGTTCGTTGGGTTATTGAAAGGGATGGAGGGATTAATTAGTAAGGCTCAAACACTTGATGGCTTTTTTTTGAAAAATGATAAACATTACTAGCATACTCGTTGTTAAATTGAGTGCCATTGGTGATGTGGTTCACGCTCTTCCTCTGCTGGAGGTGCTGAAAAGTAATTTTCCGAAGGCTCGGATCGACTGGATGGTTGAGGAAGAGGCTTCCCAGATTATCACCGCCCACCCGGCAATCAATCAGGTAATCATCTCACGCAGGAAACTCTGGCAAGAAAACCTCTTTACTTTTGCTGGCTTCAGGAACTCTGTTAATGAGGCTGCGGGGCTTCTGAGAAGTTTGAGGTCCAGGGAATACGACCTTGTTATCGATCTTCAGGGTCTCCTGAAAAGCGGTATCCTTACAGGAATTTCGCGAGGAAAAAGAAAAATAGGTATGAGTGGAGCCAGGGAAGGCTCAGGTTTTTTTTTGAATGAGAGTCCTATCCCTGTAGACTACAACCAGCATGCTATAGACCGTTACTTGAAGGTGGCTGAATATCTGGGATGTGATGGTTTTAAATGGAAGGGTCATATTCCTTTTTCTGCTTCTGATATGAAAAATATCGACCTGGTTCTGGAAGAAGGTTCCTCTGGTGAAGACTATCTTGTGGCAATTAACCCCATTGCGCGATGGGACACAAAACTCTGGAAGACTAAGAGATTTGCCGAACTTGCTGATAGGTTGACAAGGGAACTGTCCACAAAGATTATCTTTACCGGAAGTATGAACGACAGAGCAGCTGTAGAAGAGATTTCCACATTGATGGATAGTAAGTCTCTGAATCTCGTAGGCCGTACTACCTTAAAGGAACTGGCCTATCTTTATTCCAGATGCAGTGCTCTGGTTACCACGGACACCGGGCCGATGCATATTGCCGCTGCAATGGAGTGCCCGGTTGTCGCATTATTCGGGCCTACCGCACCATGGCGAACAGGTCCGTATGGAGAAAAACATGAAGTAGTCAGGACCGATCTAACGTGCAGTCCGTGCTTTAAAAAGAAATGCCAGCATATGATGTGTATGGATGGGATAAGGGTGGAATCGGTGTTTGAAGCGGTTAAAAAAGTCCTCAACAGGTAATGGAGAGTCGATAGATAAACTGTTGTGGGCCACTTTTTAAAACATACTAAAGGGCGCTGCGGACTCCCTGGATTTGAAGCCTCTTCGATTTTTTAAAATAAGGGTAACCCGTATAAATTAAATGTAATATTGCCTGGTTAATTTATGGAATTTGCGCTTTAATATTTGTGGGAGGATTTGAAATGGCAATAAGCAAGGAACTTCTGGATATTCTGGCATGCCCCAAGTGTAAGGGGGAATTACACTTAAACGATACGGGAGATGGTCTCATATGTGATAGATGCAGATTGCTTTATGAGATAAGGGATGACATCCCTATAATGCTGGTGGATGAAGCTAAGCCTCTCGATAAATAGCCGTATTTTTATCTGCCTGTCCTTTCAGTTAAAGCGAGCGCGGGGTTTGTTTTGGATATGGAACCCAAGTCTCCTGCTGTGTGTATTATGACCAGATTTGAGTATTTAATTCATACGATTGTCGGGTTAAGGAATTCTCTTAATTCTGATGGGGATTTGACGGCGCGCCAGGTCGGTACCCTGTACGATGAACCAGATGTCGGAGAGGTAGTTTCCAATGCCCTCCTGGATGAGTTTTTTCCTCTTACCCTTTATGAGCGTCACTATCTCGGCAAGGATAATAAACATGCACAAGAGCATCTGGCCCTTCTAAGCAAGATGTTTTTAAGGATAAGAAAGGATATCAAGCAATACTTTGGGAACACAAAGACCACCTGCATAGACCTGGACGGGGACGCTAATCAACGTATATCATCGGATCAGTGGTGTAGCTTCTGTGGAGAATGCTGCCAGCTTTCAGGGACAATTCCTGACCCACCCGATTCAATAAGGTATCCAGGCTACTGGTATTCATATATAGCAGGAGATGGGCCCTTGGTTCAGAAGTTTTGTCCTTTTCTATTTGAATTGCCCCCCCAGGGCCTATTTTTTTGCGCTATTCATAACATAAAGCCTCTTACATGTCTTGCCTACGGGAAACAGGACTGTCTGAAGCGACACCCCGGCAAGGCAAGGGTCTAGCTTTACTGAGAAGCCGGAGCTCTTTTTACTTCTACTCTGTCCAGTCCCGGTGTTGAATAAGAATAATATGCCTGCCGGACAGGCACTTCAAGATGTAGGGTGGATTAGTGTTACTGTTATCAGATACTGGAAGCTGCTTGATTGTGATAATGAACCGGCTTGAGCTGTTCTCCTGAAAAGGAGAGACCTCTGAGGGGGAGGGGAACTCAGAGCTATCTTCAAAAAAATCGGTGACATGATCCATTACCTGCTTATCAAATGTAATCAGAGATTCATGTTTCTCAAGATATTCTCCGAACAATCTTACCCAGGCGTAGAGAACCTGATCCATCTGGTGTTCCTCTACCAGCGGTTCTGCCATTGACGTGGGAAGATCTTCAAAGAGTCCTTTTAAAGGGCTTCTGTCTTCTAGAGCGTCTTCAACAGGAGATTTCTTTTGTTTTAACCGCATGAGCATCTCCTGGGATTTTAATCTGTTCTCCTCGATTTCTTTGGCCAGGTGCAGGATTAGATGCCATTTAAGTGTATTGTTTTGCTCCTGGGGGTCCTTGACCTTGTTTCCCATTTCTCGAATCATCTGTTTTATCTGCCACGGCGCCTTTTCTGATGAATTGGGAATACTGGTTATTCTGAGGAGCGCCTGGCGGCTCTGGTCACTGTTTTGTACCATCCATTGAAGATAGTCTGTGACCAATTTCGTGATATTTTCTTTAGGCTGTAAGTTTGAGGGAGGGTAGAGTGTTTTTACGAGTTTATCATCAAAAGGCTCACCCTCTAATGTTAGTGGTTCTGCAAACCAGGGTTGACAGATAGTCAACTTGCCGAATAGTTCAACGGCTGCTTCCAACAGGGAAGATGTGATCTGGGAATGGGGAAACAATATGACAGATGAATAAATCAAAACGGAATTAGTCCTCCTGAAGTTCTTTGATATTTTTGTAATAGTCTAACGCCTCGGGGTTGCTGAGGGAATCCTTGTTCAAGACCGCTTTCCCCTCGATAACATTTTTGACAGCCAGTTCAACCTTTTTCATATTGAGAGTATAAGGGATATCCGTTACCGCCAGGATCTTAGAAGGAACGTGCCTTGGAGAGGCGTTAGTACGGATTGTGTTCTTTACCCTGTCTTTCAGTTCATCTGTCAGCTCAAATCCAGGAGCCATTTTTACAAAGAGAATAACTCGTATATCATTTTTCCAGAGTTGTCCTACTACAATGCTGTCTTCAATCTCCTCAACCTGCTCCACCTGACGATAAATTTCGGCAGTTCCGATTCTTACTCCTCCCGGGTTCAGAGTGGCATCGGATCTCCCATAAATCACCACACCTCCACGGTCGTTAACCTTAATGAAATCTCCATGCCTCCATATATTAGGGTAAACATCAAAGTATGCGGCATGATACTTCCTGCCTTCCGGATCATCCCAGAAATAGATAGGCATGGATGGAAACGGGGCGGTGCAGACCAGTTCGCCTTGCTCGTTAATGACCGGCTTTCCCGATTCATCATAGGCCTCCACCTTCATTCCCAGACCCCTGCACTGCAGTTCTCCGGAATACACCGGCCCCATGGGATTTCCCAGGGCAAAACAGCCGTTGAGGTCAGAGCCTCCTGATATAGAGGCCAGCTGGAGGTTGCGTTTTATCTCTCTGTAAACATACTCAAAGCCTTCTTCCGACAGGGGAGATCCAGTAGAGAGGATAGTGCGCAGGGAGGAAAGGTCATAATCACTGCCCGGTTTTACATTTGAATTTTGTAATGCCGCAATGTACCCTGCGCTTGTTCCGAAGATCGTTATTTTTTCCTCCTGGACCAGCCTCCATAGCGCACCGGGGTCAGGGTGAAAAGGATTGCCGTCAAATAGAATGATAGTCGCACCGACCGCGAGGGAGCTGACGAGCCAGTTCCACATCATCCAGCCACAAGTGGTGAAATAAAATATGTTGTCTTCCATCTTGAGATCTGTGTGCAGGGTCAATTCTTTATAATGGTTTAAAAAAATTCCGCCTGCTCCCTGTACCATACATTTGGGAAGGCCTGTTGTTCCCGAGGAGTACATGATATAAATCGGGTAGTCAAAGGGCAGTTGCTCAAACTGGATCTTGAGGCCGGAATCCGCAGATATGAAGTCACCATATAAGACAGCATTGGGGATAAAGCTTATATCGAGATCAGACTCCGTGTATGGCACCACCACAACTTTTTCGATACTGGGCAGTTCACTGAGGATATCTGATATGCGTCTGAGGGAATCCAGGCTTTTTCCCTTGAACCAGTATGCATTAGCCGTAAACAGCACTTTTGGTTTGATCTGACCGAAGCGGTCTAAAACTCCTTTTATCCCGAAATCAGGAGAACACGAAGACCAGATGGCGCCCATGCTGGTGGTGGCAAGCATTGCCATCACGGTTTCGGGCATATTGGGCATAAAAGCGGCAACCCTGTCCCCTTGACTAACACCGGCCTGTTTAAGGGACTCCGCAATTCGCGCTACCTGATCATAAAGTTCAGCGTAAGTTACCTTCCTTCTGACGTGGGTTTCCCCTTTGAATATGATTGCGGTTTTTTCACCCCTGTGTCTTAGAAGATTTTCCGCAAAATTGAGACGGGCACCTGTAAACCATTGCGCTCCAGGCATCTTGGTGGGGTCGTCAACAACCTGGTCATATTTTCTGGATGCCTTTATGCCAGATACCTCCCACATTGATTCCCAGAAATCAGGTATGTTTTCTACAGACCATTGATAAAGGGCTGAGTATTCTTTAAAACTCTTGTTGAATTTTTTATTGATATGGCCCATGAAACGGTACATTTTTGTATTTGTTATCCTGTCTTCAGAAGGCTCCCATAAAACTTTGGACATGATATCCCTCCCTCCTTTGTGTCGAGATGGTAACGTCCTGGTTGCCGAGCATATAAAGAAAAGCGCCGCTCATGGATATTTGACTAAACTTTGTACCATCAATTATTTGTTTATTCAAAAGAATTGTAAAAAATGTTTAGAGTCTGGCGGAATACGATATAAGCGAGGATGGCTTAGGTTCAGGAAATTATCCCTTATAGTGAACAAATTTCGAAAAAAAATATCAATATGTTTCTTTGAAGAAGGGTATAAGTAAAAAACTTGCCTGGGATTTTTTTGGCGGCTCAAGAGAGTTTTATATAGCTCAATGATAGGTCCTTTGACGGCAGGTTTTACAGGTTTATTTGGATCAGGGCTTCTTGGCAAGCTGATCAAATGTAAAACAGGCCGTACAGGTTTTTCCCCACACTGAGAAGGTTTTTTCATCCTTATAGGGCATCAAATTCTCATATCCCTGTTCCAGGAGACCCTGAAGCGAGGACACAGCAACCGATACCCCGTCGATTTCAATTTCCGACTCAGTGTTTTTTTGGGAGACCAATTCTTCAATTTTCATGAGCCGGGACCTCCTCAAACAAGTTTTCAGGGAGGGAGTCCCCCCTGAATTTATGTAATTTACCGCTAAGTTCTGATCTCCTGGACCATAAACATTATATAAGAAAAGGCAAAACATATCAGGGTCAGTCCAATAAGGGCCGTCAGGTGGGGAAAGACGACTATCATACTCTGTTGCAGGGAGAGGGGGTTCTGGAAGCGCGCAGATAGAATTTCTTCCATGGGACCCATCATTACAATCGAACTGGTGGTTTTTCTCATTGGATCAATAATCGTTCCCGTGGACTCCGAATAGAGAACCATAGGTGAAATAAGGGACAACATTTCTTTAGTTCGAATATTTTTGATCACTATCTCAGGTGGAGTATTTTCTTTTTTGTCGATGGGTGCTATGGCGTTGGCCAAAAGGTCAGCGCCGAGTGATACAAAGAAGGACAGAAAAATCCACAATGCTACCGAGGCCAGGGCCGATGTTGCAATGCTTCTGAATGCTATAGAAAATAGTATAGAAACACCCAGCCAGAGAGAAATATAGAATATGCTTATGATTAAGTAAATCAATAGCCTCCAGATTTCTTCAATTCCCGGAACCAGTCCTACAATGGCCAGCCCAAATCCCGAAATTATGAGCATTATGCTGAAAAGCATAATGCCGATAGTGGCAACACCGGCAAGAAACTTACCATTTATCAAAGCATCGCGGTAAATAGGCTGAGTCATTATTTTTATGAGAGTCCCATGGGCGCGTTCACGGTTTATTGAATCAAAACCAAGGACCAGCCCGATCAGCGGGCCGAAGAAGGCAACGAATTGAACCATGGAAAACATGGCACCCGGTGCACTGAACAGCCTCAGGAAGGGAAATTTGGTTTTGGCAAGCGCTTCCAGGTTTTCCTGCATATTTATTCCTGCCATGTAGCTGGTAATAAGGCTCACCATGGCAATAAGAGCAAATAAGATAACGAACCTGTAACTGCTGAAGTGATCGCAAAGCTCTTTTTTGAAGACAGCGTAGAGCCCTTGCATATTTATACCTCCTGGAAATATTTCATGTATATTTCTTCTAAGGAATATTCCTTTTCACCGACTCCGAACTTTTCATTTGCTAGGGATTCAATTGACCCCTCGGCAACCATGTTACCTTTTATCATTATTCCCACACGACTGGAGAGTTTTTGGACCTGGCTGAGATTATGTGACGAAAGCAGGACAGTGATATTTTTATCCCTATTTAAAAACTGAATAAGTTCCATTAATCTCAGGGCTCCGTCCGGATCCAGACCAATAGTCGGTTCGTCGAGGAAGAGGACGTCGGGGTCTTTAATAAGTACCTCTGCGATCCCCAGGCGCTGTTTCATACCCTTGGAGAATTCTCCTACTTTCTTATTGGCATTTCCTGAAAGGCCGGTAAGATCAAGAAGTTCCTTGATTTTTTCCTGGGTCTGTTCATAACCGATTCCATTGAGGTCGGCCACATATTCAAGACTCTGTACTGCATCAAGGTCGCCATAGAATCCGACATTTTCCGGCAGGTAGCCAACCCTTTTTTTGACCTCTTTTGGGTTCCGAGTCGGATCAATACCGCAGACTTTGGCGGATCCTTTCGAGGGCCGGCTGAGGCCAAGTAACATCAGTAGCGTTGTCGTCTTGCCAGCCCCGTTTGGGCCCAGAAATCCAAAAAATTCCCCTTTTTGAACTTCAAGAGTGAGCCCCGCCACCGCGGTCTGTTTGCGATATGTTTTACCGAGATCAACGGTTTTTATTATTGTATCTGATGTCATCTTATCGCCTTCCGAACCTTATAAAGAGTACGACGAGTCCTGCCATTACCAGAGCTATGATGCCTATACCTATCCAGCCCCAGGCTGTGGAGGCCTTAACTGTTACTCTCATTTCTATGGTCTTGGAAATCTTTCCGGTCTCTGCTCTAAGCCCGACGGAATAATCTCCGACCAGGGCCTGTTCAGCTGGAGTAATGGCTACCTCAATCTGCTTAAAACCTTCAGGAGGGAGAGTGCCGATTTTTTCCGGAGAAAATTTGACTTCCCAGTTTTCGGGCTTAAAGGACATGAAATTTATATTATTTAGCGTGGCGGAGCCGCTGTTTCTGACATAGATAGACAGGTTGCCGGCTTTTCCCCTGACCGTACTCAGCGAGAGGAGCCCGTCAGCCGTACCGGCATCCAGTTTATAAGTACCGGTTAAGTTAAGTGTTAATTCCGCTTCGCCTTTTGCTTCCGGAGAATTAACCTTGACCATGATAGGATATTGCCCGGGTTCCGCGAGTGGGTGCGGCTTGACCTCGACCGCTATTGTTTGGCTCTGATTCGCTTTGAGCCTGAGACTGGATATGTACTTGTCTTCGTAAGCCGGCTTTATATTGATTTCCCAGTTCTTGGGTCCTTGAGCCGTCACGTTGAACATACTGTCCTTATCCAGCTTACTTTCTACCTCGAGGGAGAATTCAAACTTCGCATCTGTGGGGCCCTTGAGGACAGGATAAGAAGTTATAATATTGACTCCCCTTGGTTTCTTTGGGGCCTCTTTTTCCTCCTTAACGGTGACATTCACCTGGGTTTTGGAAGTTAACTTTCGATCTTCAGTCTGTGCCACAACAGTAAAATTGTACTGTCCCGGAGACACACCGGCTTCCGGTTGGACCCGAAGCGTAAGGGTTTTTGTTTTGTCGCTATTAACATGAACTCCGGTTACACCGAAGTTGTAAGTCTTTATCCAGGCCTTCCATGACTTTGGGATATCTGTGACCCGGAGGTTGATGTCTTCATCCTTCCTCCCGCGGTTTGCAACTGTGAGGTCAATGTCCACCTCTTTGTCACCGGTGGAAATCACCCCTATATATTCAGCGTACACAGAAATGCTTCGTGCCGGAAGTTGTTTTTCTCTTTCTTCTGCAAAGGCAAGGGAAGTGAAACAGATCACCAGACCGATTAACGCGGTGACTACCAGTGGTGTTAAGATAAATAAGCTGTTGGACTTCGATCTCATGTAACCAGACCTCCTTCAGTTGTTGTTTGTATCCCCGTGTTTTTCAAGGGAGTCAGTATTGTAGCCCGCCTTTTTATAATTTTCAAGGGCTCTATTCCTAAGATTACTGTCATTTATTCTTTCCGACTGTTTGTCAGCCAGTTCGGCGGCATGGCTCCACATGCCCTGGCTTTCATAATCGTTTATTTTTTTTTCAATCATTAAATGCTCATCAGAGAGTTCAACTATTGCTGCACGGCACCTCGAGATCAGTTTCCTCACTTTTCCGCCGCAGTCAGGACATCTGGCTATTGGTTCTTCATCTATGCCCTGGATGACCTCGAACTTCGTCCGGCACTTTTTGCAGCCTTTATTCGGGTTTAGTGCCTCATATTCATAGATAGGCATTGCCAAAATCCCTGAGCTCTATTTTTTCTCGGCCCTCATCTCCGCTGTGAAAGGCCGCTGCCAGGATAACCTGTTTGCATCACTTATTAAAATTGACGTGGATAAACCTATAGATAAAATTAATTGTCTTGTCAAGGAGACTTATTATATAAAATTGTTGTGTAAAAAGCACTTGACAAAAGTCGGCTACGAGACGTAACCTGTGAAAAATCTTAGGCTTTAACGGCAACTTTTGAAGCGAGGAGAGGGCATTGACTAGAAAATACTGGGTGACTTTTCTATTGGTTGTGTTGGTCGTATTGTTACTTGGTCCGGGTGCCGCTTCCACGGCCTCGACCCAGCCGCTTACGCATACAGTGCAAAAGGGTGATACTCTCTGGGACATTTGCGATAAATATTATGGTGATCCCACACTCTGGCCAAAACTTTGGGAAATGAATCCTTTTATCACCAACCCGCACTTGCTGGCCCCTGGAGACACAATCGTTTTGTTGGAGAAAACCAGGCTCAGCGAATTCCCAGAAGAAGAAAAGAAGGTTGAGGCGCCTGAAAAAGATGATGATACCCTTTATATTACCAAAGGAGTCGATGTTTCTGGATGGGTAAATGCAGATTCCCTGGGGTTTCTGTCTTCTGATAAAGTAGACTCCTCAGGTCACATATGTTCCGCAAGTGCCGACAGGGTTATGCTTGGAAAAGGCGATAGCGTACGTGTAAACCTGAAAAAAGGGAAACAGGCTGATCCCGGGGGTCTCTTTACGGTTTTTCGAATCTCTCCTCTTCCGAGACGCCTTTTTATTGACGAAGATCCGGGTTACCTGGTTGATTTTATAGGTAGGGTTGCGCTTGGAGAGTTTGTAAAGGAAAACCAGTACAATTCTTTAATAGTAGAAAGTTATAAACCTATACAGCCAGGCGATTTGATTATGCCTTATCAACCGGTCTCCAGCTGCGTCAATCCTCTGCCTGCTGACACTAACCTGGTCACCAGTATTATTTCCGATAAAGAGCAACGTACTATGCTGGCTCAATATTCGGTTGTGTATCTCGCCCACGGTTACAATCAAGGGGTGCGAAGGGGAAATCTCTTTGAGATCACTAATAAAGACCAGGGCGTTTCTTCGAATGAGTCTAAAAGCCCGGCCGTCTCGGGCTATGTACTGGTCGTTGAGTCCAGGCCCGACAGCGCAACAGGAGTAGTTATTTCATCCACTAAGGAAATGCGCAAGGGCGTTCTCTTACGCGGGGTCGGTGGAGCAGAAGCTAAAGAGGTATTTTCTTCGATGCCCGAATGTATAATTAAGTAATTTCCTTTTATCGCAGTCCTTCCTAAGAAAATACTTGACTAACAGAGCCCACTCTGTTTTATATTCCCGCCATCTTCAGCCTGAAGGTGTTTCAGAAAATTAACCTTCTTTCTTTATGAATCCACCTTTTGTTCTTTCATGAAAAAGTGGCCGGATAAAAAGTGTGCTTGGCTGGCCCTTTACACTATTCAGGGATTGGGCAATCAAACGTTCAAAAACCTGCTGGCTAAGTTCGATGACCCGGAAGCCGTGTTTGAGGCTCGGCCTTCAGATTTATCGGAAGTGGAGGGTTTGAACAGAGAGACCGCCGCCAGGATTTTGAGGAGAGAGTTTTCCCTGGACCCTGAGGCCGAGCTTGAGAAAGTGGAAAAGTGCAACGCCAGGCTTATTACTTATGTGGAACCGTCCTACCCGGGGCTTCTGAGAGAGATCTCCAGTCCTCCTATGCTATTATATGCGAAAGGGCGTAATATTCCACAAGACATGACATTCATTGCCGTTGTGGGGTCCAGAAACGCTACTCGCTATGGAATTGCAGCCGCTGAAAAAATAGGAGTAGGGCTGGGCAGCCGTGGCGTGGGGGTGACCAGTGGCATGGCGAGGGGCATAGATTCTGCCGCCCACTGGGGATGTCTAAGAGGACAGGGATTTACGATAGCTGTTATCGGTACGGGTATTGACGTGGTGTACCCGGCGTCTAATGGTGAGCTGGTAGAGGAGATTGCAGAAAGAGGAACGGTTATCACAGAGTTTCCTGTAGGAACTCCACCAGAGCCAAAAAATTTTCCAATACGCAACAGGATAATAAGTGGATTGAGCAGAGGAGTCGTCGTTGTAGAGGCTACTAAAAGAAGCGGTTCTTTGATTACCGCCTCAATGGCACTGGATCAGGGCAGGGAGGTGTTTGCCGTCCCCGGGAGTATTAATTCCTTTAAGAGCACCGGAGCCCATTTTCTTATAAAGCAGGGAGCCAAACTTGTTGAAAACGCGGACGATATTCTTGATGAAATAGGTCTGTTCTACAGCAAAACAGATAGCTCTGCCTTGGCAGACAATGAACCGGTTTCCATGGAATTGGACAAACATGAGACAAAGATTTACGAAATTATCGGGGATTACCCTCTACATGTGGATAGTATAGTCAGGCTTGGCGAGCTTAGTGCTGGCGAGGTCCTGGGTATCCTGTTGAGACTCGAATTAAAAGGTCTCATTAAGCAATTGCCTGGAAAGATGTTTGTTCGGTAGACGGATGGAGTCATTGGCGAATTTATAAAGGTAGACAGGGCCACTATCCTGGAGAGTTTTTGAATTTTTAAAAAAAGAGACGATACAATTAACAGATAAATATTCATATGGCCGAAAAGAAGAGGACAAAAAATAGCAGACGCTCCAAAGATCTCCCCGATACCAGTGGTAAACAACTGGTAATTGTTGAATCACCTGCAAAAGCCAGGACAATAAACAAGTATCTCGGGCGAGATTATTTTGTAATGGCGTCTGTGGGGCATGTGCGCGATCTGCCGACAAAGAATCCAAAGGGTGTTAAGGATCCTGTGCCAGGCGTCGATCTGGACAATGATTTCAGGCCTACATACCAGGTAATAAAGGGCAAGGGAAACACCCTCACGGAATTGAAGAAGGCCGCGAAAAACGCTTCAGGCATATGGCTGGCTACAGATCTTGACCGTGAAGGCGAGGCAATCGCGTGGCACCTTGCCGAGTCTCTCGGGGTAGATCCTGAGAGGGCCAACCGGGTAGTGTTTAACGCCATTACAAAAAAGGAGATTGAAAAGGCCTTCAAACATCCCCGTTCGATCGATATCGCAAAGGTTAATGCCCAACAGGCCAGGCGAATTCTGGACAGGATTGTGGGATATCAGGTTTCCCCTCTTTTATGGAAGAAGGTAGCGGGCGGATTGAGTGCCGGTCGGGTTCAAAGTGTAGCGGTCAGGCTCGTAGTAGAACGGGATCGGGAGATCGATGCCTTTGTCCCTGAAGAATATTGGAAGGTGACAGGTTTTTTCACATCAAGTATGAGCGACCCTTCAGAAATTGGTGACGAATGGAAGCAGTGGCTTCTCCACGCTCCGGAAAAATCCAACCATAAGGATGGCGGCACACGGACGATTCGTGAAAAGAATGCCTGGCTGGCGGATAACGATGCTGTTGCGGCTGAACTTATAGAAATCGGTGGGAAGCGTTTTGAGGCAAAGAATTCTGAGGAGGCTCTGGAAGCAGCACAGGGAGCGGGTTTTGAACTTGATGAGAAAATTGAAAAAGAGTACCCCAAGGCCAAGGGGCCCGCACAGAGGGTAATCCTCTTGAGAGGGCATGTGGGCAGCCGTGGACCTAAATGGCGAGTCAAATCTATTCAGACAAAGCGCACTGAAAGCCGTCCGTCTGCTCCTTTTATCACCAGCACTCTTCAGCAGGCCGCAGCAAATCAACTCGGTTTTTCAGCTCAATCCACCATGCGAACCGCACAGAGCCTTTATGAGGGAGTACTGATCGATGGCATGGGGTCAGTAGGGCTCATTACTTACATGCGTACTGATTCTACCTATATTTCTCCTGAAGCCATTGATATGGCAAGGCAGTATATCGGATCTGAGTTGGGTGATTCTTATCTGCCTGCCAGACCAAACTTTTTCGCTTCTTCGAATAAGACTGCCCAGGAAGCTCACGAAGCAATTCGACCGACAGAAGTGAGTCTAATACCTGACCGAATCCGTTCGTCACTCAGTGATCAGCAATATAAGGTATATAAGATTATATGGGAGAAATTTGTTGCCAGCCAGATGACCAACGCCAAGTGGGATTCGACAACCATTCTGATCTCCGGCGGTGATGATTCCAAGGGTCCTGTATTCAGGGCTACAGGACGAGTTTTGGTCTTTGACGGACATTACAGGGTGGCAGGCGTGCCTAATTCAACCAGTGAACCGATATTACCAGGTTTGACAGAGAAACAGCCCCTCAAGCTTTTTCACCTGGATCCTCTGCAACATTTTACAGCACCTCCTCCCCGTTACACGGAGGCGTCCCTGGTGAAAAAACTGGAGGCGGAAGGGATAGGTCGCCCCAGCACCTATGCGCAGATAATTCAGGTCATCCAAAATCGCCAATATGTTGAAAAGATTCAGGGGCGATTTTATTCGACTGATTTAGGACAGGTTGTGACCGATAAATTGATTGAGGCCTTCCCTGAGATTATGCAGGTAAATTATACGAGTGATATGGAGCAGCAGCTGGATGATGTTGAAGAAAAACACGCTGATTGGGTGAATATGCTCAAGCGCTTTTACGGACCTTTTAAACACCGCCTGGAGGCTGCTTATGAGGGAATGGGCCATGCCAAGGCCGAGACCCAGCCTGCTCCGTATATTTGCCCTAAATGTGGCGGGAGGACAGTTTACCGGTTCGGAAAAAACGGCCGGTTTTTAAGTTGCTCTCATTACCCAACCTGCAAGTTTGCAGCTCCTATTGATAAAGAAGGTAACCTTGTGGAACCGGAGCAGACGGATATAGCCTGTCCAAAGTGCGGATCCGTGACCGTATTACGCAAGGGTCGTTTCGGGTCTTTTCTGAGCTGTACTAAATACCCTGAATGTGACGGAATTGTGAACCTTGATAAGAAAGGCTGCATAAGTTCTCCCAAGGTATCCCCATTGCTCACTGATTTGCCCTGTCCAAAATGTGGAGCGCCTTTGAATCTTAGACGGGGAGCCAGGGGGCCATGGCTGAGTTGCTCCAAGTTTCCCAAGTGCAGGGGTAGAATGGGATGGGTTTCCCTCGATGATAGGACAAAGAAAAAGTGGGAAAGAGCTCTCGAGGCACATGAAAAGGCCCATCCCCAGCCTGTCATCCTCAGAGTTGATGGGAGTTTGGTAAGCGATTCTCACAGGCCGCGATTACTGGGGACAGGCGAACAGCCAGGAGAATGATCATTAAGGAGCACCGGCATCACAAAAATGGCCTAGGCCAAAGCCACGCCCTAATTGAATACGGCACCGGCCTCCTTTTGGAAAAAATGTCAGAATGCTAAAATGGATCAGATTTAGTCCAGCATAGAAACCCTGGTCCTTTGGACCAGGTCAGAGTTCAGTG
>CAZVGY010000015.1:0-47308 GCA_964627015.1 uncultured Desulfobacteraceae bacterium | reverse complement strand
GTTACTAAAAATGTTCAGGGAAAACCCCCTGTTCTAGTCAAGACCCTTTTTTTAAATAAACCCGGAGTGAGATGGCACGGGAAGAAACCGGCTTTTTTAGGGAGGAGAAATATCAATGGAAGTTATTTTGAAACAGGATATGGATGAATTGGGGCTGGAGGGCGATATAGTTGATGTCGCAAAAGGGCACGCTCGTAACTACCTAATCCCTAGGGGCTTCGCTATTGAGTCTACGCCGCAGAACAGAAAACTTTTTGAATTGCAGAGAAAGAAGATTGAGATCAGAAAGGTCAAGGCCAGAGAAGAGGCGGAGAGAGTAAAGGAAAGGCTTGAAGATTTAGCTCTAACATTTTCACAGAAGGTGGGTGAAGAGGGGAAATTGTATGGTTCCGTGACCAGCATGGATATTGCCTCTCAGCTGGAGGAAAATGGAATTATGATAGACCGGAGGAAGATCCTTCTTGAGAAACCCATCAAGGCCCTGGGAGAATTCGAGGTTAAGGTAAAAATCTACCCCGAGGTGACCGGGTTTCTAAAGGTGACTGTTGTGCCTGAAGAGAACAAAGGCGAGCAGGAATAGAGACATTTCAAAGTATTTATGATTCCGGGAAAAGGGTATTGCAGTGCCTCAAGTAACTGAAAAAAAAGCTCCATCATATTTGAAGGTTCCGCCTCACAATATAGAGGCGGAGCAAGCCATACTGGGTGCCGTTTTGATCAATAATGACGCCATGAATCAGATTAGTGATATCCTTTTGCCCGACGATTTCTACCGTGAAGCACATGCCTCGCTCTTCGAGGGGATGATTGAACTGTATGACAGCGGTGAACCCATTGATATCATAACTCTCACCCAGACTCTCTCCAGGAAGAATCTTTTAGAAAAGACAGGGGGTACGGATTATCTGGCTTCACTGGTGGAGTCTGTCTCTACATCTGCCGGGACAGCCTACCATGCGCAGATTATTAAGGATTTCTCAGTAAGAAGGAAGTTGATCTCTGAGTGTTCGGTTATTTCAGAGGCTTGTTTTCAGACGATGGAGGGTACAGAAGATCTCCTTGAACTTGCCGAACAATCCATCTATGACATAGCCGAAGAACAGATCAAAGAGGGTTTTCAGAGTCTTAAGGACGTCATTACAAATAGTTTCAAGCAGCTGGAAGCCGCTGCGGAAAATGAAGGTTATGTTACGGGTATTTCCACCGGTTTTGATGACCTGGATCGTATCACCGCAGGTTTGCAGCCTTCTGACCTTATTATTATTGCTGGCAGACCAAGTATGGGGAAGACGGCGCTGGCTTTGAACATAGGATATAATGTGGCTAAAAAGACAGGTAAGGGAGTGGCTATTTTCTCTTTGGAGATGTCCAGAGCACAACTGGGAGTAAGGTTGCTCGGTCTTGATTCCGGTGTTAGTGCATCTAAACTGAGAACGGGATTTATAAGGGATAAAGAGTGGGAATATCTGACTGACTCCGCGAACCGCTTATCAGAATTGCCAATATTTATAGACGACAGTTCAGGTATAGGTGTTCTCGGGATGAAGGCCAAATGCAGGCGTTTGAAAAAGAAGCTTGACCTGAACCTCGTGATTGTTGATTACCTGCAACTGATCCAGGGACGCAGGTCGGCTGAGTCCAGGCAGCTGGAAATATCTGAAGTTTCTAGGTCTCTCAAGGGATTGGCAAAAGATTTAAACTTGCCGGTCGTGGCCTTATCCCAGTTAAACAGAAAAGTGGAGGATAGACCTAATAAGAAACCCCAGATGGCCGATTTGAGAGAGAGCGGTGCCATTGAACAGGACGCTGATGTAATAGCCTTTATTTATAGGGATGAAGTCTATCATCCCGATTCTGAAGAAAATCGGAATATAGCTGAAATCAATGTTGCCAAGCAGAGAAATGGCCCAACAGGCCTTTTCAAATTGACCTTCCAGAAAGAATTGACGCGTTTCAGAAATTACACCGGAGATAACCTGTCTGAGTGACCCGTCTATACACTTCATAAGTATGACACTGATTTATTTATGAAAGGACTTGGGTTATAGAAAAATTATATGGAAAGACAGGCAGCCTCAAGGCCAGCCATCAAAAAAGGTTACAGAATCTTTACCGCCGAAAAGTACCCCCCCATGAAATAATTTCTCATGAACTAGCCCGCCAGCTATGTCTTATTTCCCGGGAGATCAAGCGACAGGTAGCCCTGCTTATAACGAGAAAAGGGAAAGTCGTTTCTGTCATAGTTGGCGATACCAGACATATCTTGATTCCCAGCTTAGCCGGGCACAGGCTTGGTACGGGCCGACTATCCGGTCTCAGATGTATACATACACACTTGTCCGGGGAGCCCCTTTCAAGGGAGGATATAGCTGATATGGAATTATTGGGTCTAGACCTGATGGCATGTATAGATGTGGATGAGAGAGGCACACCTGGGATTATATACTATGCCAACATACTGCCCGGTAGAAATAAAGAGAAGAATTGGGAGCTGAATAGAATACCTGACATAGGCCATCTCGATTGCGACTTCCTCGAAATGATTCAGTCCCTTGAGGAAGAGCTGAGCCGGTCTGCTGTACCATCTTCGGTAGAAAAAAAAGATTTGGCCATGCTGGTCACAGTGACGACCGGTCCGGTGTGGCAAGAAAAAGAATCACTTGAAGAACTTGAAGATCTTGCGCTCTCAGATAACATTGGAGTAGTGGGACGAGTGCTTCAACGTACAGCAAAGGCCGGCCCGCGTCTGTTGATGGGAAAGGGTAAATTAGGGGAAATCGCTCTTAAGTGTATCCAGACAGGTGCTAATGTAATTATATTCAACAACGAGTTAACACCCGCTCAGGTAAAAGGACTGGCGGATTTTACCGAACTGAAGATTATAGACAGAAGCCAGCTTATTTTAGACATATTCGCCCGTAGGGCAGTCACTAGAGAAGGAAAAATTCAGGTGGAGCTTGCTCAGCTCAATTACCTTCTTCCCAGGCTTGCTACAAAGAATACTGCAATGTCAAGACTGACGGGAGGAATAGGGGGAAGAGGCCCCGGAGAGACAAAACTTGAGATCAACCGGCGGCGAGTTCGCGATCGCATTGCAAGGTTAAACAAAGAGTTAATTGAAGTAAAGCGGCAGAGGGAAAATAGGCGGAGGCTCAGAAAATCTCAGGGCCTCCCTATCATCTCAATAGTAGGGTATACAAATGCTGGAAAATCTACCCTTTTGAATACACTTACTCAGAGCCATGTTGGAGCAGGGGACCGGCTCTTTGAGACCTTGGATCCAAGCAGCAGACGCTTGAGATTCCCCATGGAGCGCGAAGCCATCGTAACAGACACGGTGGGGTTTATCAGAGACCTGCCGGAGAGCCTGATGGAGGCATTTGCCGCGACTCTGGAAGAACTCCATGAAGCCGATCTCCTTCTTCATGTAGTTGACGCTGCGAGCCCCCGCATGTATGAGCAAGTGAAAACCGTGGAAGAGATATTGACGCAACTCGATCTTAACAAGATTCCTCGTTTCCTATTTCTGAACAAAACTGACCTAATGAGCAAAAGCCAAGCCGAATCTCTGGCAAAAAAATGGGAGGGTTAGCTATCTCAGCTATTAACCCCCCCGGGCTATTAGGCTTGATCGAGGAAATAGAGTCTGTTATGTGGCCGCGTTCTTCCTCCATCCTCCGGACATGAACAGCTTTCCTGTTCTTGTTACTACTAAACATTCGCACCCTGGAATCGAGTCTATGAAGCGGACTCCATCCAGCGGATCCATGACAAAAACGCTTGTTGAAAGGGCGTCTGCATCAGTAGCCGTCTGGGCCATAACCGACACGCTGGCGTCCGAAAGGGGAGACATTCCTGTTCTCGGGTCTACAATGTGATGGAACATTTTTTCACGGTCAAAGTAGACCTCGTAGTTTCCCGACGTAGCTATTGCACCATCAGTCATGTGTATGACATCAGGGTACTGTTTATTTTTGCGAGGATCTTGGATAGCTATCGTCCATGGCTTGGTTTGTTGTCTGGAGCCTCTGGACCTTATGTCTCCACCCGCGTTTATAAGATGATTTTCTATTTTGTAGGCCGAAAGTATTTCGGAGGCCCTGTCGACTATATACCCTTTCGCAATGCCATCAAGAGTAATCCCCATGCCCGGTTTGTTGAACCGTATAGACCGCCCTTTCAGTTGAATTCCATTTGAGCCGACAAGCCTGAGGGCATTTTCCAGTTCGGATTTATCAGGAGGTGCCAATCTGCCCCGGGTATACTTTTTTCTAAAGAGATCTATAACCGGCTTGACTGTTATATCAAATGCCCCCCCACTTATTCGGTGGTGATCCAGGGCCCTGGCCACTACGTATGCGACTTCACCGGGAATATCTTCCAGTTTTCCCTTCCTGTTAAGGATACTGACCGCTGTTGTGTCGTCAAAACGACTTAGCACGCTCGTTAAGCGGTTGATTTCCTCAAAAGCAAGTGCCATGGCCTCCTGTGCTTCATCCCGGGAGGGATGGATTAGGGTCATAGAGACCACTGTGCCCATTGCCAGTTTCGTGTTAGAAACTTTTTTCATGTTACGGTTGAAGTTAACTGCTTCGGCTGCAGGAGGTACAAACCCTACCGAGGCCAGTCCTAAACCTGCCAGGCCGGAAAGTCTCAGAAAATTCCTTCGGCTCATAGGTTCACGGGCTTGGGATAGGATATTTTTGTTTTCCATCATATTCCTCCGAGTTTCAGTCTTTTAGAGCAAGGCCCTGGACAAGGTCAACCGGCTTAAATATGTGGTGTAATAAAAATTTCTGCCGGGTGTTTTCAGAGTAGTGTTCCCGGGGTGGACCGCCTGTGCAAGGCTGCTTTGTTTATCCTGCCAGATCAAAACCGGGTATTGCTATTTAATGCGCACACTATTACATAGATTTCATAACAAATGCAACCAGCTTTAAATATCTGCCGCTTGCCTTTGTAAGGAACGAAAGATCAACAAATTATTTTTAAACTGAAATTTTTGCCGTGCTTAAATTCTATACCTTAATATTTAGCTGTTCCACGGCTCACAGGTTCTACAAAACTTTATATGGCCTCCTGTATCATGGCCATAATTTGAGATGTGTCGAACCCTTTTAGGTGAATAGCCCCTGATCGACAGGAGGCCACACACAGTCCGCATCCCTTGCAGAGTGTAGCCTGGATCTCCGCCTTACCTGTTTTTTCATTCATACTGGGAGCCGAAAATGGGCACACTGCTGCACAAACACCACAACCACTGCAGCAGGTCTGGTCAACAGCGGCTACCGTACCGCTTACTGGAATCGTCTTTGCGGAAAGGAGTGTTACCGCTCTAGCCGCTGCCGCTTGGGCCTGGGTTATGGATTCATCTATTGGCTTGGGGGAGTGGGCTAATCCACAAACAAATACTCCATCTGTGGCAAAATCAACAGGTCGTAGTTTTACGTGGGCCTCCGCAAAAAAGCCATCGTCATTTTGAGAGATTTTATAGAAACGGGCAAGAGGATTCTCGGCCTCCGGGACAATCGCGGTGGCCAGGACTAAGAGCTCGGGTTTTATCTCCATCCTCCGCCTCAGCACTGTATGAGTGAAATTTACCTTAAGGGAATCATTTGCTGCGTCTACCTGCAGCTCTTCTTCAGAATCATAACGGATAAAGGTGATGCCCTTTGAACGCGCCTCTCGGTAGAGATCCTCGCGCAGACCATAAGGCCGCATGTCCCTGTATAGTACAAATACGTTCATCCGAGGGTTGATTTCCTTCAATTTCAAGGCGCTTTTTATTGTTTCTGTACAGCAGAGTTTTGAGCAATAAGGGCGCTCAGGGATACGTGAACCAACGCACTGGATAAAGGCTGCGGAGTTAATTTCCTTGAGCGAAGGATCATTATCTATGAATTGTTTTTGTAATTCCAGGCCTGTTTTTACTCTTTGATCCTGACCGTAAAGATAAAGGTCTGGTTTCAACTCCGTAGCGCCGCAAGCCACGATAGTCACTCCGTGTTCAATAGTCTCACTTTTCCCATTGCTTTCAATCGTGGTCTTGAAATTTCCTACAAATCCTTCTACACCTGTTATGAGGGAATTCAGGTAAACCTCTACGTTTTTATGAGAGTTGATTTCTTCAGTGAGCTCTGTCAGGTATCCCTGTACATCCTCCCCTCTCCAGGTTTCATGGATGGAGCGTGCCTGTCCACCCAGGTATCCTGTCTTTTCTATGAGGCTGGTTTTATAACCCTGATCACCAAGGTTTTTTGCTGCCGCCATACCGGCGATTCCACCCCCGATAACAAGGGCTGCCTGGTTTACCTCCAATATAGGCTCGGTCAAAGGTTCGAACAATCCTACCTTACCTACGGCCATTCTCACCAGATCCTTGGCCTTTTCAGTAGCCAGTTCAGGGTTGTCTCTGTGTACCCAAGAGCATTGATTTCTTATATTGGCCATTTCAAAAAGGTACTTGTTTATGCCAGCCTTTGTCAGTGTTTCTTGAAATAATGGTTCGTGGGTTTTCGGGGTGCAGGCTGCTACAACAACCCTGTTCAGTTTCTTCTCCTTTATCACCTGAGAAATTTTTTCCTGGGTATCCTGAGAACAGCTGAACATATTTTGTTCAACATAGGCTACTCCGGGAAGCCGCTGGGCGAATTCCACAACAGCGGGAACATCTACCGTGCCGGCGATATTTGTGCCGCAACAGCAGACAAAGACCCCAATTCTGGTAGGTTCCCCTCTTATATCGGTTTCCTCCACCACCTCTTCTGTTTTGGTGAGGCTCCACCTGGCCTCCGAGAGTTTGCTTCCGGCAACACCGGCTGCAGCACTGGAATCAATGACCGAAGAAGGTATATCCTTGGGTCCCTGGAAGGTACCGCATACATAGATACCGGGCCTGGAGCTCTGAACCGGATTAAAACTTCCGGTATTAGCAAATTGATATCGATTCAGTTCTATACCTAGCCTTCGCGCGAGATCTGAACCTTGTTTAGTCGCGCCCAGGCCTACTGACAGCACCACAATGTCAAATTCCTCTTCTATTTTTTTACCTGTTTCATCTACATAGCGAATCAGGTTCATCCCGCTTTCGTTGATGGGCGTGATACTCGTCACCCTTGATTTAATGAAACGAACCCCCATTTCATCTTTGGACCGGTTATAATATCTTTCGAAATCTTTTCCATTTGTACGTATGTCAATATAGAAGATGGCCGTGTCCAGGTTATCTTTGCTGTGTTCCTTGGCCAGCATGGCCTCTTTTACAGCATAAGTACAGCATACCGCTGAACAGTAACCTCTTCCATCAAGGTGCTCATCCCTGGACCCCACACACTGAAGCCAGGCTATCTTTTTTGGTTCCTTTCCGTCTGAAGGCCGGACCATATGACCACCATAAGGTCCGGAAGAAGAGAGTATCCTCTCAAACTCAAGACTTGTAACTATGTTTGGATTTGTTTTGTATCCGTAAGTATCGTGGGTGCCAGGGTCAAATGTTTCGCTTCCTTGAGACAGGATTATAGAACCTACCTTCAGGGTCAATTCCTTTTTTTTGTCCTCGAAATTGATAGCTCCACTGGGGCATAGCTTTTCACAGGCCCTGCACTTTCCCTTGGTAAGATAGATGCATTGTTCTGGATCAATTGCGTATTTGAGTGGTACCGCCTGTGCATATTTTACGTATATCGCCTTGCGCTTGACCAGACCAGCGTCATATTCATCAAGCACCTTTTTTGGACACTTCTCAGCACACAGTCCGCACGCGATGCATTTATCCAGGTCCACATAACGAGGGTGCTGTGTTACGCTGACCTCGAAATTTCCTTCCTCTCCCGAGACACTGTTTACTTCGGATAGAGTAAGCAACTCAATATTGATGTGCCGGCCGACCTCGACCAGTTTAGGGGATATAATTCACATTGCACAGTCATTGGTAGGGAAGGTCTTATCAAGTTGGGACATCATCCCGCCAATAGAGCTGGATTTCTCAACGAGATAAATATAATAACCGGAATTGGCCAGGTCTAATGCGGCCTGCATACCGGTGATTCCTCCTCCGACCACCATGACAGCGCCGGTTTTTTCCTGTTGCATTTTCTACTCCTGACTCAAATAAGATTTTATAGCGCTGATATCGAGTTGATTCATCCCGATTCCCAAAGTCTTTTCGTCGATCCCCATACTAAGTCCAAGCAGCTGGGGGTATAGAACAGATGCCAGAATATGTTCACCGTTGTTTTTCGAGACGATCATGTCCTGGACTGTATCAAACTGGATCTGGCAGTAAGGGCAAGCAGTGCACAGATAATCCGCACCGGACTTTAATCCATCATTCAGTTTTTTCCTTGCCAGATTGGCGGAGAGATCGTCATTTATACCCATGAGCGGGGCACCACAGCATTCAAGCTTTGTGGGCCATTCTATACTTTTTGCACCTGTGAGGCTCACAAGTTCATCAAAAATGACCGGGGCGACCGGATTGTCAAACTGAGTAACTTCACTCGGGCGCAGGGCATGGCAACCATAATGGGTTGCAATATTGAGATTTTTATAGGGTATCTTCACTTCGCTTTTTAGAGCATTGACTCCTACATCTTCATACAGCACTGAAAGCAGGTGCTTAACCTTGGCTTTACCTTGATATTTGAGGCCTCTTTCGCCCAGCAGCTCGTTAATATCCTCAAGAAGTTTATTGTCTTCCCGCACAAGGTGCTGGGCTTCTTTCAGTGTCCCGAATCCACATTTGCATAGAACAAGCAAATCAAGACCTTCACTCTCAGCAATGGCTAGATTGCCCGCAGCTGAAAGGACAAAGGCTTTCCTGTCAACATTTCTTAGTGGGTATCCGCAACAGGTGAATTCGCGGAAATCGACTAAGTCTATACCCACTTTTTCCAATACCGCTCGGGACGAACTCTCATACTGTTTGACACGTGCAGGGATATTACATCCGATGAAAAATGCATACCTCATGATATTATTTTTACCTCGATTCAACTTCAACTCTGGTTTTAGCTCTCGTATTCATTAGGACGACAGAGCATATTAATTAATTCTTTTATGCCGCATTGGCAACAGAAGTTCTTCCAGCCTTACCTCGTGACAAGTCGCTAACGACTGAGTTTTTTAATTGATACAGAATATCAGTCACCTTGACATTTTGAGGACAATGCTCCTGACATTGATAGCAGGTCACGCAGTCCCAAAGCATGTTTGCCCCCGATGCCATTTCAGTAAGCCCCAAACCCAGACAGCACATGATTTGATGCGGCAACAGGCCCAAAGTTTCTTCAGGATTGTCATAACTCCCTACTACAGGGCATACAGAAGTGCAGTTGTAACATCCAAAACAATAGGAGAAAGTACTTTCAGGCAATTTGGAGATTTCAGACACACCGCTGTCTTCTAAGGTTAGAATCTTATTTTTATCCATTATGGAATTAAATTCTCCAGCTACGGCCCTCCTGGCATTTTGAAGAGGCCTGGGGTAGTCCTTTTCCGGGACATCTTTTCTGTTAAGGCCCCGTACAAAGGAATAGGGAGAGAGTACAAGAGGTTGGGGCTGTTCTGCCTGAATCAGATCTTCCCTCACGTTGACCCAAAGATCCTTCAAGTTAATCCCTACGGGACAGACCACGGTACATCGGTCACAATTGGTGCACACGTAAACTCCTTCCTGAATAGCCTTCAATTCGGCCGTTCCCAGTTTTTTCCCGGCAGCCAGGGCCTTTAAAAAAACCATCTTTTCCGAAGGCAAAATATACTCGTTGCCGAATGCGTAATATGCCGACGCAGCAGAGCATCTGAGGCTGCAGGTCCCGCAGTGAGTGCAGGCATCAAGCTCCATGGCCTGCCTGGTTGCAATATTTGCGGGGTTGGATTTATCCTTGTCCATAACAGCATTCACAAGAAGGCTTACAGGACTGGCGATTATGTGAAACATTTTACTGAATGGGAGGTAGGCCAGGCCTATAAAACAAGCAAGAAAATGGATGTACCAGAGGATGGAGACAGCACCCGCTTTGTCAAGCGGAACTGCGACCGGATCTAAAATTTTAGCAGTTGCATAGCCGGTGAATGCCCATTGAGGCGAGGAATGACAGCCTGCACAACTCATATCGTGAGTCTCAAGCCCCTGAGCAATGATTTCTTCCTTAAAGGGGCCTTCTACATTGGGTGAGACAACGCCGAATTCTTTTACCCAGAAGCTCTCGAGTGCTTTAAATTCCTCTTCGTCATCTAGAAAAGCATACTCTTCAACCATTTCCTGAAACACAGAAAAGGAAGTGATTTTTATTCCTTCCAGCAGTATTCCTGAGACCATAATTACAGCTATGATGATAATAGCATAGATGTCCATGGCGTTGGTCCTGAGGCGGGGTACCTTAAGGATAAATCTTCGATATATAGCAATTCCAAGCCCGACCAGAGTCATGAAGCCAAAAAGGTCTCTTAGGAACATAAAAGGATTAAGCGTGGGATAATAGTCGCTGAGCAGTTTTGCAGTTATGAAGTTATCAAGGGCGTGCATCAGCAATAAAAGCATAAACCCACCATAAATAAGCATATGCATCAGCCAACGCAGAGAATCTTCTTTCAGAATTCGTCGCTGAAGGATTACGTCAAGAAAAAATACCTTCAGAAGAGTAAAAAGCTTCAAGCTGAAAATGGTTGCTAGGATGCCTTTGGCCGCTGCTGAAACCCTCTGGGAAGTCGAGAAATGTTTCGATGACATACCAACTTTTCGTGAGAACCACGTAAAGATTTTGTATATGAGGCCAATGGTAAAGACAGCAAGGGAGCAGTAGAGGGAAACTGAAAAAAACATGTTAATGATACCTCCTGAATCTTATAAAAAGAGGAAAAAGCCGCTAGGATCAAACATTTGGAGATAGCCCCGCGGCTTTTAGGCCGGGAATATTTGTACCTAGCCGGTAAAAACTTGTCAAGAGAACTTTCCTGGAAACATACTTGCTCGGGATATTTCCGCAAACTTTTCATATAAGGCAAATTAGAAATCCCATATCAGCGATTAAAACAGAAAGAACATTGGTAGCGGGAATGTGGAGGGGAGTATTATTGGAAAGGCTCTAATATAGCTCGTAAACGGCAGGCACCGCAAAAAGATCGCAGATTAGAAAGGACTACGATTTTTATTAAGCAATGTATTGTCCTGGTCTTTTAATCGCTACTTTTTATGCAGAGATCGGACTCGACTCAAATATTTTTCTGGCCCGGGTGATGTCCTTACTTATTTGTTCACCCAATTCTTCGATCGATTCAAAGGTCTTTTCATCCCTTAATCGTTCGATAAAATCGATCTGCACAGTCTTTCCGAGCAGATTTTCCGAGAAGTCTAGGATATGGGTTTCCACTGAGAACTGATTGTTATGAAATGTCGGGTTGTATCCTATATTAGTCAGGCCCTTATAAATTTGATCGCCAATCAGTACTTCCACTGCGTAAACACCAGGTTTAGGTGTTAATTCATCTATAAGTTTCAAGTTTGCAGTGGGAAACCCCAAGAGTCTACCCCCCCTATTTTTTCCCTTAACCACTATACCGCATATCTGATAGCGCCTCCCAAGCAGTCTTTCTGCTTCTGAGAGGTTTCCTTCCTGAACCAGTTCTCTTATTGAGGTACTGGAGACAAGAGTATGATTGACATGAATCGGTTTAACCACATTTACGGCAAAGCCGAAGTCCTTTCCCAATTGCTTCAGGAGTTCGATGTTACCCTCGCGCCCGCTTCCGAAGCTGTAATCGTAACCGACCACGATTTCTTTGATGCCTATCTTTTCTACAAGTATTTTTTTGACAAAATCCCTCGCCGAAATCGAAGCAAATTGTTTTGTGAATGGAATGCAGAAAATGACATCAATCCCTGCCTTTTCCATAAGCTTCAGTTTTTGCTGGGTAGGTGTTAGAAGCTGAGGGCCGTTGCCTGGTTTCATGATCCTCGTGGGATGCGGATCAAAAGTCATAACCGAGGAAGTGCCTTTTATTGCTTTTGCCTTTTCTTTTACTTTCTCAAAAAGGGCTAAATGGCCTTTATGAACACCGTCAAAATTTCCTATGGTCAAGACTGGATTTTTTAATATATCTTCTATGTGTTGCAGGTCTGAAATGACAGTCATTTTTAAATCGGTTCCCCTACAATATCGCAACGGTCCCTGTGGAAATGATCACCGTTCTGTAAATTCAAAATTTTAAACAGCCCATAATTGGTATTGACAAGGAGTAAACCCTAATATAGTCTCTCTCGATTAATATATCAACCCTATTTCCAAGCCGAAGTGGCGGAACTGGTAGACGCGCTAGGTTCAGGGTCTAGTGGGCGTACGCCTGTGCGAGTTCGAGTCTCGCCTTCGGCACCATATTTTTAAGAAGGGGCGCAGCAAAACTGACTGCGCCCTTTCTTTTACAATAATATTAATCCCAGAAACTTGTGGTGATTTTCTCTTGCTGTATTTTCGGTGTTTGAACCGGAGCGATATAAATCAGCCTGTCTTCAGCTCACCAAATAGAATCTGGTCAAATTTTACATGCAGTTGGCGAATGAGAATCATTTATGCGTGAATGTGCGTCCCATGTTAGACAGTTCCCTTGTTGTATAGCTAAAAAGGCCTTTCAAATATTTTTTGAAGTCCTCTTTCTTATATTCGATTATCAGCTGTTTCCTGATGGTATTATGAAAGAGTTTGATCGCTTCCGGATCGAGGCCCACCAGTTTAGCCGCTTTTAATATTTTGCCGTCGAGAAGAAAGAAGTACACGGCGTTTTTTACTCCCTCATTAGTGTCCAGGTATTCCGTTATTAAATTAGATTTTACTATTTTAGCATCGAAAACACAGTCGATAGGACCATGGGGATCCGGAAAATCAAATACCCAACAGGCGATCGGTACTGGCGTATCGCTTTCAAGAAAACTGTACTGAGTGAACCCGGTCCTGAACGCATTTATTCTTTCCTCCTCAACTCTGAAAATCTGCACAAGGACCACCAGTCCGATGTCCCAGAGCTCCATTACCGAGCCTTCCACGTTAGGAACATGCCCGAAAAAAGGTTTTCCTATTTCGATTTTTGTGGTTTTCTCTTCCATTTTCGTGCCTCGGATGCTGTTTAAGTTATTTCAGGGTCATTTTGGTGGGTTTTCCGGGTTGAAACAAACGGATTGAGTTCCCTTATGTTAACTTCTAATTATTTTCTGATCATCAATAACACGATATCACTCCCAAAGAAAAGAAAGAACCCATATTTTTTGTCTGCCTCTTTCAAAATACCCAGGAATAGATCGCTGGGTAACTGTTATTGTGTTTTTTCTTACAGGTGCGCGACGTCTCCTGGTTACAAGGCTTAAAAAGGCTTAAGAGTTATTCTCTTCCCGAGTTCGTGCACTATTATTTTTTCTTGACCTATAGTTATGATGTAGCTAGATTATAATCAGATATCCAGGGGTATGGGGTGATTTTTCAAATATTTAAGCTGAATGGATTAAAAGCATTACTGCCCTAGACAGGGCCCACGGCGTTTATTTTTTGAGGAAACTTGACAAATGTCTAATAACAAGAAATTAAGGAACGTGCCAGTAGCGAATGAAAATGATACTGTGAAGGTAAAATTCGAAGTCTACGGCGAAGAAATGGTGGAAAAGGTTGTCAAGCAGAGTGGGAACAGCGGCAGGGTTTACTTACCCCCCGACTGGGTCGGATGCCGGGTAAAGATAATTCGAATTAATTAAAGGCATACACTGGATACAGAGGTTGAAACCGTGGAGAACATTATAATCAGAAAAATTGAGCTCCGGGACGCAAAGGATATAATAAGCATAGAGGCGGCTATTACGCAATCCACCTCCAGCATAGATTTCGAGCAGATCATCAAGGAGCAAGTTGGAAAAAACGAGTCCGCCAGTTTTGTTGCGGAGATGGATGGAAGGGTTGTGGGATACATGATTAGTTACCTGTTGTATGGTGGTTTCGGACTTGAAAAAAGCGCCTGGATCGCAGTATTAGGAGTAGCCCCTAAGTATATGGGGCAGGGAATAGGTAAGAGGCTGGCAGAGGAGATTTTTTCTGTTTATAAGAAAAAAGGTGTTAAGAACATATTTACTTCAGTGAGATGGGATTCTGTTGATCTCCTATCGTTTTTTAAAACGCTGGGATTTGATCGTAGCCACTTCATAAACCTCCAGAAGGAACAGGAATCTTGAATCTTCCAGAGATAAAGCAAGAGCCAGGCCTTCGAAAGTCAATGTTTTTTTGATCACCATTTGACACTGTATGTCCTTACCGGATAGTAGATCCCTTTTACCTGTATCTCGCCCATATCATCCACCTCCACTATGTTCTTTATCCTGCTGTAGGTTCTCCGGCTTATCAATATCTGCCCAGCCTTAGCTTCGGATTCCAGTCTGGCTGCCACGTTAACCTGATTTCCTATAACAGTATAGTCACGATGGATATCAGAACCTATGTTTCCGACTGTCATATAACCAGTGTTGATCCCAATACCTATTCCAAGTTCATGTCCGTATCCCACCCATTCATCTTTTAGTTCGTTCGATTTTTTCTGCATATCAATAGCCATTAGAACCGCTCGTTCAGCCTGATCTTCCATAAAGATAGGGTCTCCAAAAAAAATTATTAGACCGTCGCCCAAGATTTTATTCAAGGTGCCATCGTACTGGTGAGCTATTTTTATCATCGCGGAGATATAGGTGTTCAGCAGATGAAACAGTTCCTCTGATTCCAGACTGTCCGTAATACTGGAAAAACGCCTTATATCGGTGAATACTACGGTTATCATTTTTCTCTTAGGCTCTATTGCAAATGTCTCACCTTTGGTCAGTATCTCCTGGGTTAGTTTTGGCGATAGATATCTCCTGATTTGATTGTACCTCTCGAGCTCAAAAACCTGTTTTTTCACCTTTGATTTCAGGTCCCGGTTCAATCTGATCAGATCTTCCTTCGCCTTTCTGAGTTCAATGGTTCTTTCTTCAACCTTCTGTTCAAGTTTACGAGCATATTCGTCCAGAGACCTCTTGGTCTTCTCCAGCTCCGCATTTGTGTTTTCGAGTTTGCCAAAGGCCCTGTTTTTAGCCCTCATACTCTTTCTAAGCAGGTCTATAGTTTCTACAAGTTCCTCCTCATGATGTTTCAAGCTCAGGGCATTGAAGTTAAAAATATGTGCAATCCGTTTTTTTAATGATATCCGATTGTATGAAATATCGAGTATAGAATAGGGAGCTTTATATATGTCCCCCTCTCTGACCAGGACCATATCACCAGCCTTCACGGTTTTAGTTATTAGGATCGCCTCATTTTTTTGATCTGTACAGGTCTTATCGCCTTTGTCGAGCATGGTGTATTTTCCCATAAAGACGTTGTGTCCGTTTACCTTGGCGGGCTCTAGCATGACCTTTACTCCAACCGTGAGGCGTTTGCCACTGGCAGGATCTGTCATCTCCATGGTTTTCTCTTTTATTTTGACGTCAAGCCGGTAAGATGAAAATTCAGGTTCTGTATTGAAAAGTACTTCAGGGTCATAAGGCATCATTTTATTTTTAATAGATGCAGGTGGGAGTCCCCATATGGTGGGAATTGATGAAATAATTCCGCGCAGATATGACTCGCCAATATAGTCTATATTGGGGTCGAAATCGTCAAGGAAGCGTATCTTAAGGGTAACAGTGGTTTTTCTTCTGCCTGGTTCGAGAGCTGGCGGAGAAATGAGCTCAATTTCCTTTGTCTCGTTGAAATTTTTGTTAAAGAAGGGAAGTCTTTTGAAAGCCTCATCAGGATTTGAAAAAATCTTCGCAAAATAATGAAGCCGACCCCAGGAGCGGAGCCTGGCGGAAGAAGCCCCGCAACTGAAATAAAAGTTTGGTTCAGGAACAAATTGTTGGGCTCGTCTTAATATAAGGTTAAAATTTGTATAAGAGGTCCATTCATGTTCGTTTAGAAAAAAAGTCTCCGCTGAGTCATATTCATTGTTGGGATAGGGTAGGCCATTAAAAAGGAAATGATGGCTCCCTGTAATGCTGGTGACATAAGCGGCAATTATTTTGATGTTGCGATTACTGATACAACCCTGGTCACTCAAGGCTGCCCTCCATTTAATACGTTACCTTCTGTGAAAAAATTATCTTGTGAGGCTAATCAAGGGTAGGCCAATTTTTCTCTGTAAAATTTCTATCAATTTTCATGCCGTAACTGCTGCCTGCGTTTTTTTTCAAAGATGTGGAGAAGATTCAGTAAAGGAAAAGCCTATTAATGTTAGCTGAGAAGCCTTTTGTGCGAGGGAAGGGTGTTCTAGGGAGGAGAGTCAGATTTGTTAAAAAATTCAATAATAAATATAGGAGATTATTTTAAGAAAATATATGCACAGGAAAATATGCATGATGCACTTTTTCCTGTGCATATATTTACATTACTGCCTAAGACTTATGTTTAGCTCCACTATTCATTATGGACTCGTATTGATCAATAAGCCCGTTCAGCTGGCTGTCTTTTACATATGTGTTCACATGACCCAGTATACCGTATCCCTCAGCCATATCCTCCACCTCTTTTTCAGGCAGGTCGGTAATGAGTATTATCGAAGTCATAGGAGAGTTCATTACGATTTCACGCATAGTCTCGAATACAGAATGGCTCCCTTGCACATTACCTACTATCGCCAGTGCGTACCTTTTTATTTCACCAATCATCTCTTGTTTGCCCGTGAGTGTGGAGACTGTAAAGCCTCTTTTTTCAATTATTTTCCGGATTGTTTTTGCTAATTCCGGGTCTTTTTCCATTACAACCGCGGTTGTTTTTTTACCCTCTAGCATATGTTTGACTCCTTTAATATTCAGATCTTTATCCATGAAATCATTAGTCCCGAAAAACGTAATGGTTTTTCGAAGACAATATTATAGGGGTGTCGATGCCCAGTGGCAAGCTGTTTGATTCGCTGCTTTTTATAGCTTGACAAAGACACACAGAGGTATAATATTCAGGCCACAAATTTCGGGACGTAGCGCAGTCTGGAAGCGCACCTGAATGGGGTTCAGGGGGTCCGGGGTTCAAATCCCCGCGTCCCGACCAGTAAAATCAGTCAGTTATCAGAGACCTTCAGGCAGGTAACTGCCTCTGCAAATAAGCTGGAATTGAGTTCATACAGCGGTGTGCCGGCTCGATCTACCTGAATTATCGAACCGAGCTTAGGGCTCATTACCCCCGCCCACTTAAGAGTGGCTATAAGACTATCGACTTCCTCTTCAAGCTCGAGATCCTGGCAGACGTTTTTTATTTGATCAGCACTTATTACGTAATTCAGGGATAATTGACGGATTTTTTTGATAAGGTCAGGCATCTTTTCCCATGCTGGTACGCCGTGAGACTTGAAAAAGTCTATAATTGCCTTTTTTGAATCCCATTCTCCCGTTCCTCGAGCGTGTTCAAGAATCTTTAGAGAAATATTAGGTATTTCATATAGTTCCCCGGATTTAGGGCTCATGATTCGGTGATCCCATTCTCCACTTTGTGAAGTCCTAACAGGTATCAACAGTTTCCATTGCCAGCAGAGCAAAAGAACGTCATCGGAGCTATCTCCGGCTAGTTTTTCGAGTTTTTCATAAGAGATAGTTCCTGCTTCGCATGCACAGATCAGTACATTAACTAGCTCCTCAGTCAGTTCATCAGGATCGATAAAAATTGAAAGGGCTTGGGCCAGTTTATTCATTTACCGCCTTCGGTTAGATTTTATTTCAACCTTAGTCCAAAACTCTTATATGTATGATAACTACTTTTAAACATTTTTCAGTACTAAAAGATAAGAGCTGCCTACTTAATCTGCTTGACCATTATGTAATCAATTTGATATTTGGACTTAGTCCGAAATATATATTTTATCTTTAATCATCCCAAAATAAGTTTGCCTAATTTAAGGATAGTCTTTTCTTTTGAACTAATCTAAATTTTTTGAATATTTTTCCAGGTTGATCATTGATAGTCATTAAGTAATTCTGAACATCAAAGTAGACATTGAATAGTTAAACAGGGGTTGTTATATGGCACAAAGGCTGAAAGGCAAGGTTGCAGTGGTCACCGGAGCCGGGCGTGGTATGGGGAGGTCCCATTCACTGGCTCTGGCAGCAGAAGGGGCTAAGGTAGTTGTCAATGATTTAGCCTGCAATATAGACGGCACCGGCTCTTCTAATGTTCCGGCTGACATGGTAGTTAACGAGATCAAGAAGCTGGGCGGTGAGGCGGTCGCCAGCTATGATACTGTGGCCACTCCCGAGGGTGGCGAAAATATTATAAATACGGCTATAGAGAGCTTCGGAAGAATAGATATCCTGGTGAACAATGCAGGTATATTCAGGGATCGCATCATTTATAAGATGACTCAAGAAGATTGGGATATGAGCCTGAAGGTACATTTATATGGACACTTTCACTGCACCAGGCCGGCGTGTATATATTTCAGAGAGCAGATGAGCGGACGAATAATAAATATCTCTTCTACAGCCGGCCTTGGGGGTTTGGCACAGGTCAACTATGCCGCCGCAAAGGAAGGGGTCTTGGGCTTTACCAGGGCTGTAGCATTTGACATGGGGCGGTATGGGGTGACCTGTAATGCGATATGCCCCTTTGCAGGTACGAGGATAAATCTTACTTCAGAGTTTTGGGCCAGTATGGAAAAAGCCAGGGCAAATGGTTTGCAGATATTTGACGGAGGGTTTGGTGGAACTACTACAAGGGAAGACCTGGAGAAAATGAAACCGGAGATGGTATCCCCCATGGTGGTTTATCTGGCTACTGATGAAGCGGGTGATATAAATGGGCGAACTTTTTCTGTCGGAGGAAGCGAAATAGGGATTTTTCGAGAGCGGGAAGTAAGCTGCAGTATATACAAGGATGGAACCTGGACTTTAGATGAATTGATCAAAATCGTACCAAAAAGTCTTACCAGGTAAGAGTGAAGAAGTGGTGTGATTTGTAACTTTTGTATTTTATCATAAATGGAAGATATTTTTAGAGTGCTGGCAGGCTTTGCTTAAACCATTTGAAGGAAAAGACGTTATCGAATTCAGGTATTCCGGAGGAGCTCAGTAGTTTACTTCAAAAATATATCAAGGAGGTTTGTCTAAATAATGAAGCTGAACGATAAGGTGGCGATCGTTGTTGGTGCTGGTACAGTACAAGGTGGAATGGGTAATGGCAAGGCTGCGGCTATTGCTTTGGCACGCGAGGGAGCAAGTGTAGCTTGTGTGGATATCGATCTCCCTGCAGCCGAGGAAACTGCTGAGGCCATTATGGAAAAAGGTGGCCGGGCAGTAGCTCTGCAGGCAGATGCAACTAAAGAAAAGGATGCGCAACGGTTTGTGGAGTCTACAGCCTCTAAATTAGGCCCGGTAGACATCTTATTCAATAATATTGGTACTGATGTAGGGGGAAAGAGCTTCAGAGCAACTGAAGAGGAGTGGGACAGAATAATGAACATCAATCTTAAAGGAATATACTTCGCCTCCAAGTATGCTGTAATGGAGATGCAGAAAACAGGAGGAGGAGCCATAGTCAACAATGCTTCAATGGCCGCTTTTACAGCCTTCTATGTATTCGCATACTCAGCCGCCAAGGGTGGAGTGGTGGCGATGACCAGAAGTATGGCGGCTAGTCTGGGAAAATATAATATAAGAGTTAACTGTGTTGCCCCGGGTTTTATAGCTACTCCGATGGGTGCTCCTGTATTAAGAGGTGACGTAGATGGGATAATCCAAGAACGCTGCCCTATCAAGCGGAGAGGCCAACCAGAGGATGTAGCCAATGTGGTGGTTTTTCTTGCCTCTGAATATTCGGCTTATGTTACAGGCCAGACCATATGCGTTGATGGCGGCATGTCTCTTATGTAGGATAGGTATCCTTTTAATGGGTGATCTCAAATTGCAAATTAATCTTCAGTGCTTGACCATCATATTATTAACCTGATATAAAAAAAGTGAATTTCGGTCTAAATGAGCTTTTAGCCTGTAAATGCTTTAAAATAATTAAACCGATTCAGTATAATTTTTTTGCCTTTTGTTTATTTTGCTGGCAAATCGTTCTTAACTGATTTATCTATATTTTTGGTTGTCTTTCCGTCTTTTTATTAATGCGTTTCATTTGATATGCAAAAAAAGTGATTGCAGTATAATTTTTCCTTTTTAAGCTCTAAACTTCTATGAGGGAACGGTTTTTTTAACTTCTCTTGATTCCAAGGGGAGATCTGAGAAAGAGTTTTTTTATCCTTGGAAAACATTATGTTTTTCCAAAAAACCATGGGAGGGAGATCGTATGAGGAAAAGCAAGATTTTTATGGGGCTAATGGGAGTTTTAATGGGTTTGGCTTTCATCTTTACAGGGTCGACAATACGGGCTGAGGAAAAAACAGAAATCCATATTAATGCCATGTTTGACTTGACCGGTCCCTATTCAGGGGTTCACCAGCTTTTTGCACAATCTTACAAGGATTATATTAAATGGGTGAATGACCAGGAGCTTGTACCAGGCGCAAATATTGTTCTTGATTTTGTTGATACCGGTTCTGATGTCGGCAAAGGCATTGTCGGTTTTCAAATGGCGGCTAACAGAAAACCAAGGGCTGTTGCGTCCACAGGTGGGCAGGCCAGTAACATTGCGGTAGCCCTTAAACAAATTGCAGTTCGCCTGAAAATTCCTTTGTATGGGGGCGGCTCGTCACGGCCCAGCATGGTACCCCCTGCATGGAATTTTGATCATCAGGGTTGTTATGAAGGCCAGGTTGCCGCCTGTGCCCAATGGGCAAAGGACAATTGGAAGCCTGACAGCAGTGATCCATGGATTAGGAAGCGATATGAAAACCGCAACCCCAGACTTGGCATCATAGGCTGGGACAACGCATTCGGCAGGGGACCGGAGCAGAAAGAGACAATAGACTATCTTGAACATATCGGGGTCGATTTTGTAGGTGCGGAATATATTCCCTTATCACCCTCCGATACTACGCCTCAGTTACTCAGACTCGTGAAACAGAAAAAGGCAGATTTTCTCTATTTTGTCATGTATCCCTCCAGTGTCGGAGTCATATTAAAGGATGCGGCCAGGCTGGGTCTTAGAGACGAATTCCAGGACTTTTCTTTCTGGGCCTCAAGCATACTGCAGTTGCAGCATCATGTGGGCGATCTCGCAAACAGAAGCATGATGCTGACAGGGTATAAGATGGATCCCAATGAGTGGGAAATCCCCTATTTCGTGGATCTCTATAAGAAAAGCAATAAGCCTGACTATGTCGCTGTTTATTTTTCGGCAGGTGCTTCTTATTGTGGTGTGAAGGTCGAGGCGATAAGACGAGCCGCTCTGAGAGTAGGTGCTGATAAGGTTACCGGGCAGGAGGTCTACAACAGCTTTGTAAGTATGAAAGAAGGCTACAGACCGCACCTGTATCACAGCACTAACAGTTGGTCCGAGACCAAACGTATAGGTCCGGATGACGCGGTTATGTATCAGATGCAGGATGGGAAGCTGAAGCTTATTGCCAAGAACATCCCTGTTCCTGATCTTTTGCCTGGCGGCAAGGATGTTGTGAAATAGGGACAGGACCTGTTAAAGAAATGATAAAATGCGTTGTTCACCTCTTCTCGTCGAGGTGAACAACGTTAATATTAACATTATCATCTTACCTTCAGTGAATGCCAATTCATGTTTCTTTCCAGTAGAGTGTATTGACTTTTTCCTTTTAGCAGCAACAGCTGCACCTCTTTTCTATTTCAGAGTCAGCAAGATATTTTCAATTGACTTTAGATCACACTCGGAAAATCATATTATTTTTCCTTTGAATCCAGATCCCGATAGAACCAAGCCAATTGAAAGGAGAATTGACATGGCTTACGAAACAATAATCATCGAAAAGAAGGATCGAATTGCTACCATAAAGATGAATCGCCCTCATAAGCTCAATGCAATTAATGTCCAAATGGAAGAGGATCTGTATAATGCATTCGTTGATGTGACCGAAGACAAAGATATCAGGGTAGTTGTTCTAACCGGGGCGGGCAGGGGTTTTTGCTCTGGAGAAGACGTTGGAGAAAGACCGGGGGAGACCCCCGGCTGGAAGGAGCCCTCTTATTCGATTACTATGCCGCTCACCCATGGCAATAGGATGATACTGGCCTTGAGAAACATCCCTAAGCCGGTTATTGCCGCTGTAAACGGAGCGGCAGTAGGGCAGGGATTATCGTTATGTCTCCATTGTGATATCAGGGTTGCAGCTGAGAATGCCAGGATAGGTGCAATCTGGACAAAAAGAGGCATTCCCCCCGAGTCTCTGAGTGCCTACATCCTTCCCCAAATAGTGGGTATACCAAAGGCGCTTGAGCTGGTTTTTACGGGAAGGATAATTGATTCAGGGGAGGCCAAGAAGATAGGCCTTGTCACGGATGTGTTTCCAGAAGACAGATTCAGTGAATCGACCCACGCTCTCGCGAAACAGATAGCCAAGGGCGCTCCCATTGCCCTGGCCTTAGCCAAAAGGGCAATATATCAGTTCCCGAACACCTATTTAGATGTGGCTATGCAGATGGAGCATTTTTGTCTGGATTATGCAGGAAAGACCCAGGATCGTGAGGAAGGCATAAGGTCTTTTCTGGAAAAGAGAGAGGCGGATTTTCAGGGTAGATAATAAAAGTCTCTCTTTGCCCGGTATTAAGCCGGACTATAATATTACGCGACAGGCGACCTGTAATTTCATGCTTCATTTGCCTGTTTAAGCTTTCTACAATATATACGGTATTTTCCTTTGCCCATATAATTGAAACACCCGCCACAGGATACACAGTCGGCGGGCCGGGTATCACCCTCTTTCCACCTTTTTATCAGGCCGGGCTCTCGTATCAAGGGCCTGCAAATGGATATAAAGTCCACAACGCCGGATTTAATTATTCCTTCCATCACCGGCAGGCTTCTCATTCCGGCTACAAGGCTCAAAGGGCCTGATGTGGCTTCTCTCACTACCTTTGCCTCTTTGAGAAAATAGGCCTCTTTTTCAGGAGATGTTATACCCAGGTGGATTTTATAGGAAGATTTTCCCAGAAACCCGTTGCTGATTTCAATAAGAGAGACGCCTTCTTTTTCAAGAGCTCTGGCTACTTGAGCTCCCTCCTGGACAGTTAACAGGCCATTTTGAACAGGTGAACCCTCTTCTTTTTTCCCTGGGCCTGCTCCCCAGTAAGGAATATCTACAGGATCAAGATAATCAAAAGCGCCCAGCTTGATTGTCACCGGAAAGTTATCATCCACCTGTTTTTTTATAGCTCTCGCGACTTCGATTACAAACCTCATCCTATTCTCCAGCGTGCCGCCCCATCTATCAGTTCGCTGGTTGGTTCGGGGCGAGAGAAATTGTGAGACAAGGTATCCATGCGCCCCATGTATCTGAACCCCGTCGAAACCGGCCTCCTGAACTCGTCTGCCTGCTTGCCCAAAGGCATTGATCAGGTTGTTAATGTCTTCCTCATTCATCACTTTGGGTATTCTGGGCGCCGCTGGCATATTGTCCACAAGAGAAACGGCCAGGTAATCACCTCCCCGCAAGGCCGCTGAAATTGCGGCCGGCCCTCCATGTACGATCTGCAGCATTATCTTGCCACCCTGGTCGTGTACGGCCGAGGTCATCCTTTTATAACTCGGAATATGATCGTCGTCCTGTATTCCGTCCATATCAGCTATGATTTGTCCATTATTATGTACAAAGGCATAACCGGCAACTATCAGACCTACTTCGTTGGCTGCCAGTTCTTTCACTAGATCTATGTTGGCCTGACTTATATAACCATTATCATCACTCAAGGCGTAATAGGTTGCAGATCGAATGAAACGGTTTGCTATTTCAAGCTTCCCTATTTTCATCGGTTCAAACAGAACAGACATTTTACCCTCCATTTTTTATACAGTTTAATCAGTCACACCAACATTGTTTATTTGAATGAAATCTTTTATGTCACTAAATTTTATAGACTCTCGAATATATTCAGCAGTTTGGAATATGGTTTTAAAAATTTTATTCGCTTTTGGCCAATAGATGCCTTAAAAGTAGAAATATATACTTCAAGTCAGAGTGATAAACTGTCAGCTTGTTCAGTGAAAACATGTTAAGGGGGCGAAACTGCTACTCAGCTGGATAGTCGCGCCATGGCTATCGCATTGGCAGGGCTATTAACAGCATAAGAAAAATTTATAATTATTTACTATATATTTGGTCGTAAATGCCGAATCTATTAGAAATTACTTCCTTAGTCAAGCTTGCAGGAAAAAATACTAAACTTCGTATTCAAGGATATACGACGCAGTCCCGATACTCAAGGTGTTTTCATTTTGTGATTCTATTTCCTGCTTAATATCCAGATAATTTTTTGTGATTTTGCTGGTTTTCGATATAATTTTTTACAATAGGTTCAGCCCATAGGAGGAAAGAAGGGCCTTAGGATGAAAAATTTAAAAAAAAATACAAAACAACAGGAAAAGAGAAAACTCCCATCTATTATTGATTTTATTATTGAGTTGCCGATGTTTACCAACCTCAATGAAAAGGAACTAAGGATAATCGCGGGGAGGATGAATTTTTTTGAACTTCAAAAGGGCGAAATCCTTTTTTGTGAGGGTGATAAGGGAAATTTTGTGTGTTATGTAGTAGAAGGCATATTGGAAGTATTGAAGCAAACTGAGTCAGGACAAGAGGTACATATTGCAACAATACCAAGAAAACGGTCTATTGGAGAAATGTCCATAATTGACAATACTCCACGTTCTGCCACAGTAAGAGCTAAAACTGATGTAGCCCTGGTATCGCTGACACAGAGCGGATTTGATGAAATTCTGGAACAATATCCACAGACAGGCATATCCTTGCTCAAGGGACTCGCTCGTCTGCTGAGTATGAATCTGCGCAAGACTTCGAGTCGGTTGGCCGACTATATGCTGCCACTTTAGTGGCATCCATAATATAGAATTGCGCTATGTTACAGGTAACACAGAATAAATTACAAAAAAATAATACATTTTGTGGCCCGGAGTTAAAGAATGTCTGGATTCACAGAAATCCTGGTTGTTCTGGTGATAGTTTTAGGAATTGTTTTGCTTCCCAGGAGGCTGGGCAGACAAGAGGAAAACATAGTTCAAAGTCAGTCCAGAATAACCAGTTTGACTGGCTGGACAAGGCTGGCCCTATTTATCTCTATCTTTTGGCCCGCCTTCTTTGTCATCTATTTAAGGCCCTGGGAAGGCCACTGGCCTGCATTTTTAACACTGGCGCTTGGACCGGTAATTATAGGATGGTGTGTTTTTTGGGTGTTTTCAGGATTCAAAAGGAAGGGGAGATAGTGGGGTGTATAACATTTTTTAAGAAAAATAAATTCCCATTTTTTTGCCTGTGTGAGTGACAACTAAAGCAGAGTGTGTGTACTGCATTTTCAAAAATTATTATGAAGTCCTGCGTCTTCAACATCGACACCTTGTATTTTGGTATGCTTAACTTATACAACGCTGACTTAGGGCTAATATTTTCTATAAAGGGAGGCCTCTATGAGTCTATATAAGATTCATCCCATTGTCTTGGGAACAAAGGTTTTTGACAAAGGAATGATGACATACCAACACGGATATGGGACATCGTATGTAATTCCTATATATTCCTGGTATCTGGAAGGTGGAGGCAAAAATATTTTAGTAGATACAGGTGAGATGATGCCGATCCAGTCTAAAGACCGGGAACAGAAAATAAACGGAAGGATATATAACTTTGAAGAGGGTCTGGGTCGGTGGGGCCTGAAACCTGAAGATATCGATATCGTTATTCACACGCACCTTCACAATGATCACTGTGAAAACGACTATAAGTGTACTAATGCCCTCTTTTACATTCATGAAAATGAGCTTATTCGTTTGCATAACCCACATCCGCTGGATTTCAGGTATGTCGAAGAATATCTGGAGGATATCGAAGAGCGGGGGCAGATTCTAGAAGTGCACGAAGACATGGAGATTTTACCCGGGATTAGAGTGATACACACACCTGCTCACACAGAAGGCGGTTTGACAGTATCGGTGCAGACTGAAAAGGGAATAGCAGCTATCACAGGGTTCTGCGTAATCATGGAAAATTTTTTTCCTCCAAAGGATATTAGAGCTATGGAAATGGAAGTTATACCTCCAGGTACTTTGTGCAATGCCTGTAAGGCCTATGACATAGTCCTAAAAGTCCGGGACATGGCCGAGATCCTTATCCCCCTGCATGAACCATCTTTTGCCTCAGTCGATACTATCCCTTGAGTAGTATGCCATGACCAAGCTGATTAAGACCGATTTAGCCGGGTAATATTGCGTTTGCTGTAGGTTGTAGCCAGCCCCTGAGGCGTTGGAGGGTTCGCTCCTAGCCAGCGGTCTCTTCGAAAGAATGCCTCTACTCCAGCAGAGGAGGCGGTCCTTGCTTCAGGATGCCGGCCCGACCCTGCGGTATCTCCCATTATGTCTATAAAACGCACCCTGCGCTGCGGACCGCGGCCAGCATGTGAGGAGTATATTCGAAAGATTCGGACTTGCGAGGGAACCGCAAGCTCTCCGCTGGCGTAATTGGAGATTTTGAAGAATACTTGAATCCTTGACCCCCTTAGACCGTGTACTGCAACAACGCTGTGCCGCCAGTCCTCTTCGAAAAACAACTTATCCCTGTGCATTGTTAGAAATGTAGGGGTAATTCAAAGGATTCGCAGGGTGATAATATAGGGAGACTGTACAGGACTCTCTGTTAGAAGCCGGCCAGGTGCGGTGGCAAACAGGCTGGCATACTAAAGGGGTGAGGCGAGCGGCGGGATAGCAGGGAGTAAGCCTTAATAAAGGAGTGATAAACTAGTAGAAGTGCCCTTCCGCTCGCCTGGGTGGCAGTGGGTTTAATGGCCTAAATAGGACCTTCGGCTTATAACAGAGAGTCCTGAAGAGTCGTCAAGGGTTGTTGAAGGCTATGCTCCGAGCCTGCGATTCCCTCGAAAGGAAGCCTCTACTCCAGCAGAGGAATCGGTCCTGGCTTCAAGAGTGCCTGCGCAACGAAGCTGGAAGGAACGATATTCGTAGCAGGGAGTGTCACTGTGGGCTGTGTGTTATTTTTTTGTGCCAAGCGCTTCTGTGCGCCGGGTGTCGGGCTGAGGAGGGACAAATACGCCTTCCTGATCAGTACTTCCTGCTTCGATATAAATAGACCTGCTTGGAAAAGCAAACCCCGCGCCAGCCTCCTCCACTATTTCTTTGATTCTGCAAGCCAGTCTTTCCTTTATCTGTAACCATTCCCCCCAAACAGTCGTTTTTGTAAAGCAGTAAACCATAATATCTATAGATGAATCGTTAAATTTATCAATATTCACAAATAATGGTGTTTCCGGCGGCTGTGAGAAATCTTCAGTCCCTAAAATGTATTTCTCTATATTATCTCTAATTTGACGGAGTTGTGCCACTGTGGTTCGATATTCGATGGCGATAAACCAGTAAATCCTTCTGTGTGTCATACAGCTGAAGTTAATTAATGAATTGTCCGAAAGGGTTGCGTTAGGAACAAACACAGGAGCTTTATCAAAACGGCGCACTAATGTTGATCGGAAACCAATGGATTCCACTGTTCCCTCAACCGAATCATTCAACCTGATCCAGTCTCCGGGATTAAATCTTTTTTCTGCTATTATAAGTATGCCCGAGATCAAATTTCTGAACAGGTCTTGAGCTCCAAGAGCTACTGCAACTCCAAAAAGCCCAAGACCTGCCAGTATCGGAGCAATTTTTATCCCCCAAATTTCGAGGATGGTTGCCCCACCTATGAAAATAAGGAGAATTTTTATTGCCTTTATAAGCCATTCCACCATTGAAACTGATAATATTTTTTCCAGCTGGCGAATGAGAAATGAGAGGGGTTGAACGAGAGAAACCAACCCCCAGAATATCACGAATACTATGAGGGAGCGTATTATTCGGTCAACAATAACCTCAAGATTACCTGCCATTGGTAGGTACTCGGTGGCAAAGAAGAGCCCCAGGACTATAGGAATAAAGCTAAGGGGCTTTTTAAGGACTATAAGCGCTTCATCATCCAGGTTTGTCTGTGTCTTGTTGGTAAGGGCCTCAATTCGGTTGATCACTATTCTCGCGAACAGCCGCCTGGCCAGTAGAAACAACAGAAATATCCCTGCTGCTATAAGGATACGCCCGATATCAATACCAAAAACTCCTTTTTGCCATACATCTACAACAACCAGCCAGAATTGCCTTAGGCTTTCCATTAGATCCTCCACTTTATGAAAAAGAAGGACATAAGATAAAAATTATCGGTTGGAAAGGATTTTTAACAGAAGAAAAGGATTTAAGGTGGAATTTCATCCTAAAAAAGATTACTTTCTCTCGAAAAAACATCCCTTTATCCAAATATTTTAAAGCCCTAAAAATACAGGTATTTTGCTTTGGATAGTCAGCCCTTCCTCTATAAGATCCAGTACCCTGGGTTTCTCTTCGGGAAATTTATAGCCTTCATAACTCAGACTGAAAAGATGCCCGCCCTGTCTATTTTGCCAGTAATTGCCCGCATGGTCGAAGCAGACTCTTGACGTGACATACAGCTCTTCGATCATTAGCTTTAGTTCGGTCAGCAGTTCGGTTGGAGAAAGCATTTGAAATTTGCCCCTTTCGTAGTCTTCCCGCAAAGGTGTACCCGGTAATGGGAAGAGAGGTCTGGAACGTATGTAATGGGGATTAATTGCATTCAGGACCCGGGCAGTATTTTTGGCGTGTTTTTTCCACATTTCCTTGCCTCCCAGACCGGGCATCCAATACTCGGAAAGTTCAAATCCGGCCTGAAGTGCCTTTTGACCTCCTTTAATATGACCTTCTGAAGTGACGCCTTTCTTAATTTTCTGTAGAAGTTCATCGTCACCTGTCTCCAGGCCTACATGCAGTCGATCAAGACCAGCCTTTAGTATTTTCTCCAGTTCCTCAAGTTTTTTTTGCTCTAGCGTACGGGAGCGGGCATAAGAAGTCACTCTGGTTATTGAGGGAAATGATTTTCTCAGGTACCGGACTGCGTCTACGAGCTGGTCGGTCTTCATGATCAGGCTGTTAGCGTCCTGTAAAAAGGCGGTTTTACCTCCTGAAATAAGCCAGCTGTATACCATAAAAAAACCTTGATTATTGTTTAGTTCAGGAGCTTCTTTTAGAAGCTCGATCGCGCCCTCACGAGTTACATCGCCATTATCGGCTGTCTTACGTGAATATTCCCTGAGAGCATTGGCAATCGCAGCAATTACATCTATATCATGCTTGATTTCCTCAAGCGACCTGACTTCGAATTTTTCTGTTTTATACATGCTGCAAAACCGGCAGCGGTTCCAAGGGCAGTTACGCGTGAATCTAACTAGTAAAGAGTCGCTACCCCCTTCGCTGGGCGGCCTGTAAATCCCGACTTCAAAGTTATAATCCTGTTTTGTTGCTCTAACCATTTGTTTCCCTTTCTCTATAGGGATAAAAAGTTCATGTTTAAGCATATTTAAAATTATAAACATAATAAACGCAAGTTCAATAGGCATAGTAAATAGGATTTTATATTTTTTAGTCTATTGGGGCTGATTCGGTCCTGCTTGACCAATAGGATCATGACTGCTAGAGTATCGGCTGCATTTCGGAAACTAGATCAAGGCCGAAGTGGATCTTTGGCGCTGCTAGCAGTTTCCTGCTTTCCGGTTAGTCTCGCTATTTTTTGGAAAAATACATATGCACTTTAGAAGATTAGAATCATCCTTAAAATCGGACGGGAGATTTTTATGGATACAGATATGAAGGATAAGGTTGAGGAACTCAATAGGTGGCGGGCTTCAACTCTGGACTCAGCCAGACCCCAGGCAGTTGCCAGGCAGAAAGCCCTTGGAAAATTAACAGCACGTGAGAGGCTCGACTTGTTTTATGATCCAGGAACTTTTTTGGAATTTGGCCAGCTCGCGGAATCTGCAAACCCCACGGGAAAAGAATCTCCTGCTGATGGTGTTATAACGGGTATAGGTAAGGTTAATGGTAGAAAAGTTGCGATAGTCAATTATGACTTTACCGTTATGGGTGGGTCCCAGGGCGACATAAACCACGCGAAGACGGATCACATACACAAGATCGCACTGGAGCAAGGGATCCCTATAGTAAACTTACTTGACGGCGGTGGGGCCAGGGCCCAAGATCTGGATACCTTTCCATACTATTTTATCGAAATGTGGTTTGATCAGGTGCGCATGTCCGGTTGGGTACCGATGATTGCGGGGGTTATGGGTCCCTGCTACGCCGGCCATGCTAATATTGCCGGACTCTGCGACTTTATTACTATGGTGGAGGATACGAGCTCGATGGGTGTGGCAGGCACCCACCTTGTCAGGGCATCTCTGTCCAAGGAAATAACAGCAACGGACCTGGGGGGCGCAAAGATGCATATCGAATCCACTGGTGCCGCTGATATGCTTGCTGAAGATGACCAGGAATGCATCGCCCAGATAAAGAATTTTCTGGGATATTTGCCGAGCAACGCCCGAGAAAAGCCCCCCATAGTCAGCTGCGATGATCCTGAGGACCGACGGGATGAGGCCCTTTTGAATATTGTGCCTTTTTCACATAAGAGATTATACGATATGTACCGGGTAATCCGGGCTATTGTCGATAACGGAGATATATTCGATATAAAATCCGGGTGGGCAAAAAATATAATAACATGTCTGGCCCGGCTGAATGGCAATACAGTCGGCATAGTTGCCAATCAGCCTATGTTTATGGCAGGCGTCATTGATACACCCGCTGCCGAGAAAATGTCCCACTTCGTCGAGATGTGCGATGCCTTCAATATACCGTTAATACTTTTGACTGATGTGCCGGGATTTATGGCTGGGCATGAGCATGAAATGACCGGGCTGGTAAGGCGGAGTATGAAGACTTTCTATGCATTAGGTCATTGCACGGTTCCGGTGCTAAGTGTGGTAATCAGGAAGTCTTTCGGTGCAGGAGGATATGTAATGGGATCGCGTGGGTTTCGCCCTAACATGTTGCTTGCTTGGCCTTCTGCAGAAATGGGGGGTATGGGTCTGGAGGGAGCTGTGGAGATTTTACACCGCAGACGTATCGCTGAATCTGAGAATCCCGATATGCTCAGAGGCGAACTGGTAGAGGAATTACGCAGGAAAATGCGGGCCTTTGCCACTGCCAGGAAGTACGGGTTCGATGACGTGATTGATCCCAGGGATACTCGGCCGATCTTGATCCGTGCTCTTGAATATATGTCCTGCAAAAAACCTTATCTGCCTCCCAAAAAACATGGAATCTCTCCTATGTAGAGGTGTTAAGAGCCTATTCCTGTCAAGGTCAACTATAATTAAGACAATACAGCTGCTTTTTGCTCTCGGGAATCAGTAGACACCGTATATCATGAATTGCTCTTCTTTATGGAAGATAATGGTTATTGCCAAATTTACGCAGAATCTATCAGCCCTTAAGAATAGGTTCTTGAAAAAAGCCCTTGAAATTAGCTGACCAATCCAAGTGTCCCCTTTATATTATTCTCCAGAGAAAGCCCTGAAGAGTCCTCAAATGTTGTTTTGAAGGATCAGCTTCGAGCCCGCGGTTCCCTCGAAAGGAAGCCTCTACTCCAGCAGAGGAAGCGGTCCTGGCTTCAGGGTGCAGGGGGACTCCTGCGGTATCTCCCATTATGCCGGTGAAAGGCACCCTGCACTGCGGACCGCGACCGGCGTGTGAGCAGTATACTGAAAGATTCGGACTTTCAGAGCAAACCGCAAACTCTGCGCTGACTTGAGTAGTGTTATCCTTAGGGATCCGTTTCGAGGACCCTTGAAGGCCTTTCTCAGTCAGAAGGAGGATTAATTTACCAAAAGGGGAAATTTTTACCGGGCATAATAACATTTCAAGAGTAGAAAATTATATTTTTTCTCATAAAAATTGTGATTTCGCCGATATTTTATAAGTATAAAATGAGGCCTGCTCTTCAGGATTATTGACTTCCCTATAATATTGTTAGCTTTTTCGTAGGTGTGCGTATTCCGGTTATAGGGGGAAGTTGTAGCAATGAAGCAGGTTACACCATTCAGACTTGATTATTGGAGAAGCGGAGGTATGAAGGCGTTTAACATTACTGAACTAAGAGTTATTATAATCGAGGCAATAAGGGATATCTTCAGGCAAATGCTTTCAGCTGAGCTTGAGCTTCTGGAGAGAGATGATTCTTTTAAAGAATTGGGCGACGGATTTGTCAGCTCTGTAGGGTTTGCGGGGGATGTATCAGGCGTCATTTCAATGCAGGTCAAAGAATGCGCTGCGAGGATGTTTACTTCTACTATCCTCGATGTTGAACCCTATGAATTGAATGGTACTGAGGAGATAAGAGATGTAATTGGCGAACTGGGCAATATGCTGGGCGGCAGAGTGAAATCCCGATTTTGTGATTCAGGGTTGCCCTGCGTTTTGTCGATACCATCAGTCACGCACGGAAGGCATTTCAAAACCTTACCAGTTAAAGGGACAACGGAGGAGAGCTTTTTGTTTCGTCACAAGAAAAACGTTATAAAAGTAAAAATAAGCCTGCGGGCAGAATGTTAGAGACCTTCCTTGATACCATTTCCAAGTATCTTTGCTTTTCCCTTAAAAATTACAATTGGATGCTCTATAAATCAGACCTTTTTACGTCCCAGCGAGTGTATCTGTTTGCTTAGACCCTGTAAAAATTTTTCACGCAATAAAAATAGACAGGTTCTCTTTGCCCGAAATTCAGAGTGTCATCATTTGTCATTCCTATCGCCAAAATACTGACGTGTTCTCTAAAGAGTGACCTTTCTTCTTTTGCCAAATGTATACCAATCCCTTTTTCCATACAATAAGCCGCTGCCTTCATCTGTCTAAATAGCCATGTCTATCAACATTATGAATCTCATGGCCTTCCAGGTTTTTTTGGCGCGTCCTTTGCATAATACCTGTAGTGAAACGAAATTGTTTTGACGATAAAAAAAACAGGAGATCTATCCGGGACCCGGCGAACCAAATCTTATTAGTAAGCATTGGTTTATGAAAATTGGTCTCTGAATCACGAAAAATTTTTAACACCTAGATAAGGAATAAAAAAGAATCAAAATTGCCAAACCTACATATGGGATCCACGGAGGGTACCCATGCTCGTATTGACGAGGAAGGTAGACCAGAGCATTACCTTAGGGAGTAACATAAAGATTACCGTTTTTGGAATAAAGGGCAACCAAGTGAGAATAGGAATTGATGCACCTCGTGAGACCCAAGTGTACAGGACAGAGATCTACGAGAGTATCGTAGAGGAAAATTTTAGGGCCGCAGATATCCCACAGGGCCATGTTTATCTGCCTGAGGGGTTTGGCCAAAAAGGAGTATCGATTTGAAAGGATAAGCTTCCTGACCGGATGGAATAGTTGCTTTAAAATATTGTCTTAGATGAAGGACCTGGGGATTCACGGTGATCATAAATACAATGAGATTTGGCAAACTGGAGATCGACGATAAACGTGTAGTTCATTTTCCCGATGGTCTACTTGGATTTCCAGAGGTTAAAGATTATGCCATCCTTTCTCATAATCCGGGATCGCCTTTTCTATGGCTGCAGTCGGTATCTCGAGCTGATCTGGCCTTTGTGATGGTAGAGGCCTTTGCGGTAAAGGAGGGTTATTTGAAAGATTTACCTTTCGATATTAGAACCCCTATCCAGAACGAAAAGAAAAAAATAGATGTCTTCGCGCTCGTCACAATATCGCGGGATGAAATTAAACAGATGACTGTAAACCTTTTGGGACCAATTGTTATCGATGTTGAAAATCGTACAGGAAGACAGGTTATTCTTGAAAGATCAGGTTACAGCCACAGACATCCGCTTATGACAGCATGAAGAGTATTATTACAAAATGAAATCAGTGGACAGGCCGCGGGCTATGGTTTTTAGCATAAAATTTGTTCTGATCGGTGATACATGCGTGAATTGAATCAACTCTTGAGGCATGAACTCGATTGCTGCGATAGGCTTATCAGGCTCACGCTTCAGTTGGAAAGTTCGGTAGATCGGGGAGAAACAGATCGTGTGGAATTTTTCCTTGGAGAGAGGGGAAAAGTCCTTACAAGGATTTCAGGAATACAGGAAAAGATAGAATCTTTGAGTAGAGGCAGCCAGTATGAGGTTTCTGAGAATATTGGTAAGCAAAGGCTTCTAGGGGAGAAAATGAGATACTCTTTGGAAAAAGTGTTGGCAATAGACAGGAGAATCGGTGAGAAAATCAAAAAGGATTGGAATTCGGAAGGTAGCAAGCTCGGTCTTCTGAGAAGGGGTCGCATAGCCTTAAAAGGCTACATGCCTTTGAAAATTTTACCTAGATTCCTGGACAGGAGATTGTGATAGCTGCATTTAAGACACGGGTTCTTGAAAGACAAATTCTCATGGAGTTTTTGGAAAGGAGTTCTTTTAAGCCATGGAACAATTACACGAGGTTAAAGAGATAAACGAAATACCGTGCGTTCCTGGGTATTTTGGAGGTTGCAGGATAATGGAATTCAAACGTGCTCTCAATCTGGGGAAGGGGGATCGCAGGCAAACTGTCTGCCCAGATAGTGAAATGTATACATTAAAGTCCATGGACGGAATGACCGGCCCAAAATCCTTTAATGGAAAAGGAACAAAGCTACTGGAGGAAAGAGAGCAGCAGATAAACTGGAGCGGAAAGACCGTCCTTATCACAGGAGGTACAGGTTCTTTCGGAAAACATTTAACAAAGGTATTGCTTGAAAAATACAGTCCAAAAGCTATCAGGATTTTTAGTCGGGATGAGTTGAAACAACATGAAATGCGTCAGGTATTCCGGGATGACGGGGATTCTCGAATGCGTTATTTTATCGGCGACGTTCGTGATCTGGATCGCCTGAAAAGAGCTATGGAAGGTGTAGATTTCGTAGTTCATGCAGCCGCACTCAAGCAGGTGCCTTCTTGTGAATATAATCCTTTTGAGGCAGTGAAAACTAATATTTACGGGACACAAAACGTGATTGACGCCTCTATTGACCTAGGCGTTGAAAAGGCGATAGCAGTAAGTACGGATAAGGCTGTGAATCCTGTTAATTTATACGGGGCTACCAAGCTTTGTGCAGAAAAAGTTTTTATCCAGGGTAACGCTTATTCGAGAAGTTCAGGCTCCCGTTTCAGTTGCGTACGGTATGGAAATGTTATTGGAAGTCGAGGCAGTGTTATACCCCTGTTTGAAAAGCAAAGGCAGAGCGGAAGGATAACTATTACTGATGAACGAATGACCAGATTTTGGATTACTCTGGATCAGGCGGTTGAACTGGTAATTAAGGGATTTAAACACATGCAAGGAGGAGAGATTTTCCTGCCGAGGATCCCCAGCATGAGGGTCAGGGATTTGGCTAAGGCTATAGCACCGGGGTGCAAGATTGATTTTATCGGGATCAGACCGGGCGAAAAACTCAATGAAATATTAATTACAGAAGAGGAAGGACGGAATACTATCTCATATGACGGTATGTATGTAGTTTTGCCGGAATATTATTGGTGGAAAACAGGTAATTACAAGAACAGCGAGAAACTTCCACGTGGTTTTGTATATGCAAGCAACACTAATGATGAGTGGCTTGATGTCAACAGTCTCAGAGAGATTATCTATGGTGTCTCAAAAATAGAAGAAGCTCCTATATCCAGTCTGCTGACGAATATTCACGAATTGAATGAAAAAATTCTGATGGATATCCCTCATTCACAGGAATTCTCTAGAGATGAAGGGATCTGCGATGACCGCTGAAGAATAATAGCAGACTTTGTCCATTGAGGGCTGATGTCTCCGGTATTGAAGGAAAATATATGCGGCTAAAAAAAATTAATGAATTTTGGCCTTCCAAAGCCTCAAGTGAAAAGACACGAACCTGTGAAAAAGGATGCGGACCGATACCATACGGACATCATTGGATCGAAGATGATGACATTCAGGCAGTAGTAGAAGCCCTCCGGTCTGACTGGTTGACACAGGGGCAAAGAGTAAAAGAATTTGAGGTCAGATTCGCCCGTAAAGTAGGCGCGACATATGCGGTTGCAGTTTCCTCAGGCACAGCAGCCCTTCATATAGCCTATCTGGCTGCCGGTATAGGATCGGGAGACGAGGTAATTATGTCACCCATTACCTTTGTGGCCACAGCAAATGCAGCAGTTTACTGTGGTGCTACCCCTGCCTTTGTTGATGTGGATCCTGATACAGCCTGTCTTGACCCCCGGGCGCTTGAGGTATACCTGGATAAGCGTTTTACATCTCACACCCTGCCACTGCCTCGACCCAAAGCGATTGTTCCTGTCCACTTCTCAGGGCTTCCGTGTGAAATGCAGAGAATTTATGAAATTGCGGATAAATACGGCCTGGCTGTAATAGAAGACGCTTGTCACGCCCTGGGTGCAGAATATACCTCTTCTTTTTACAAGGCGGGGTACAAAAGTTCAGAAAAGGTTACTTGGATTAAGGTAGGCAGCTGCCGACATTCTGATATGACTGTTTTTTCGTTTCATCCTGTCAAGCATATTACTACCGGTGAGGGAGGTATGATAACTACTAACAACCGGGATCTATATGAAAGACTCCTGATTTTGCGCAACCACGGTATTACAAGGCGGCAGGAAAGGTTCAGCTCTTTTCCACTATCGTTTGAAAAGGGGTATGCTGAGAAGAAAATATTGCAAATGAGAAATGAATCCCTGCCCACATGGTATTACGAGATGCAGGAGTTGGGGTTTAATTATCGTATTACGGACATCCAGTGCGCACTCGGGATAAGCCAATTGGGGAAACTTGATAGGTTTGTGCAGAGAAGAAGACAGATAGCGGACATGTATTCCAAGTGCTTCCGGGAATTAGATGCCTTTCAGGTGCCGGCTAGCCCGGTGGGGAGAGTCTCATCTTTTCATCTTTATGTATTGAGGTTAAAAAAAGAGCGCTTTGAGGGCAGACAAAGGCTTTTCAATCAACTGGTTGAAAGGGGTATAAGTCCTCAAATTCATTATATCCCCGTCCACCACCATCCATTCTATCGATGTGAAACCAAGAAAAGGAATTATGACCTGGTGCACGCTGAGGATTTTTATTCCCGCTGCATCAGCCTTCCCCTGTTTCCCGGTATGAAGGACATAGAAGTCCACAAGGTAGTCAGGACGTTTATGTCACTCGGAAGTGACTTGGACAGGGGCTTTGCCAAAAAATATATTTTTCGTCGCTACGCAAATAATTAGTCGCTTACCGGATGGTTATTGAAAGGTTCACGCGAAATGAAAATTCTTATAATAGGGTTTGGCTCCATAGGAAAAAAACATTATCGCATATTGAGGTCCAGGGGGGTAGAGGTCTGCGTATATGATCCCCTGGATCACGGGACTGACGGAGTTAATTTTTTGGAAGATCCAGGACAGACGGCGGACATTGAAGCTGTTATTGTTGCGTCGCCAAATTATACTCATTTAGACTGGATGGAGCGGTTCAGTGATCAACACCTTTTTGTGGAGAAGCCTCTTGTTGCGAGCATTGATCACCTGAATCGATTGAAAAACCTTTCCTTTGAAAGGACGGTTTCCGTTGCGTCTAATTATTTTTTTCACCCCGTCATGCAGAACCTCCAGGAGATAGTAAATAATGAGAAGTACGGCAGACCTTTGTACGGCCGACTCTATTTCGGTCACTACCTGCCATACTGGAGGCCGGGAACAGACTATCGCCAGACATACAGCAGCAGATCTGAAGAAGGTGGAGGCATCCTTCTTGACGCCATGAGTCATCACTTTTTCTGGATAGATAGGTTGTTTGGCGGGCTCAGGATGGTGCATGGTTTCCTATACAACAAGCAAGAACTGGGTATAGACGTCGAGGAAATAGCCTCTCTCCATCTGGTCACCCAAAGTGGTATGGTATTTGATTGCAATGTAAATTACCTGGATCAGTGCCGAAGGTTAATGGTCGAGATAGTGGCCGAGAAGGCTACCGTGGTGTGGGAGCAAAAAATGAAGGGTTCTTCGGTGGAGACTCTTACTCTGTTTAAAGGAAACCACATTATTCATCAGGATATCCATATCATCGATCCGGAGGATGCATACGAGCGGCAAATGGATCACTGGCTATCGTGTATCGATGGCTCTGAAAAGCCTGTACAGGATCTTGTCAAAGGGATTGAACTGATTTCAATAATCCTGATGGTCCAAAAAGAAGGGATCTGGATGGCATGAACATCGCTATTATACCCGCCAGAAAGGGCTCAAAAAGGTTGCCCATGAAAAATATCAGGCCATTCTTCGGAAAACCGGTTATTGAGTACACCATAGAAGCGGCTCTCGCTTCAAAATGCTTTCAGAGAATTATAGTAAGCTCCAATGACCAACTGGCCCTAGTCACGGCTGAAAAAATGAAGGTTGAGGCCTGGCAGAGACCCGACGAACTGGCAGCTGATTCATCAACACTCAGAGATGTGTGTATGCATGTCTTGAAAGAGATTGGTCCCGAGCGTGTTAGCACCTTCTGCCTGCTCCTCGCTACCGCTCCTATTCGGAGTAGTAAGGACATTAAGGCAGCCTACAGGATTTTTACAGGCCAGGGCGCTGGGTGCGTCATGGGGGTTACAAATTATTCGATAAGCCCTTTTTATGCTCTCAGGAAGGACTCAGATGGATATCTTAAAATGCTACACCCTGAAATGGCAGATACCCAGAGTCAAAATTTTCCTGAAATACTTGCGGACAACGGGTCCATATACTGGTGTGATACCGGCTATTTCCTGGAGCATCAGACATTTTACGGTCCCCGTTTAAAGGGCTACTTTATGCCCAGATACCGTTCTGTGGATATTGATACAGATGAGGACTGGGATTTGGCAGAGCATTATTATCAAAGGCATATCAAATTAGGTAAATGAAATGAGGGTACCTGAAGGCAGTTTGAACTTGTCTGCTCTTTACAGGGAGCGGGCGTTTAACGTTATTCCGGGTGGATCACAGACTTTTAGCAAGGCTCCTCAGATGTTCGTTCAGGGCGTCGCCCCGGCATTTCTGGAGAGAGGAGCGGGGAGTCATGTCTGGGACGTGGATGATAACGAGTATATCGACTATATCCTTGGCCTCGGCCCAATCCTTCTCGGCTATTGTTTTAGTGATATTGAGCATGCAATACAGGCTCAATTAAAAAAAGGTATGATTTTCTCTCTGCCCCATCCCCTGGAAGTGAAACTGGCGGAAAAGCTGATTGAGTTTATTCCATGTGCCGAGATGGTAAGATTCGGAAAAAACGGCTCTGATGCCACATCTGGTGCAATTCGGCTTGCAAGGCATGTTACCGGGAGAAAATATGTGCTCTGTTGCGGATACCACGGCTGGCAGGACTGGTATGTAGGAACTACATCCCGTGCCCACGGTGTGCCCGTTGACACCCGTAAGCTAACTAAAACCTTCGCCTACAACGACTTTCATAATATTACGAATCTTTTCAGCAGATACAGGGATGAAATTGCCTGCGTGATAATGGAGCCGGTCGGAGTAGATCCACCTGATAATGGTTTCTTGGAATATGTACGGGATCTTACCAGAGATAACGGAAGCATTCTAATATTCGACGAAGTAGTTACGGGCTTCCGTTTCGCCCGTGGCGGTGCCCAGGAATATTTCGGAGTCACGCCGGACCTGGCCTGTTTTGGCAAAGGTTTGGGAAACGGGATGCCTATAAGTTGCATTGCGGGCCCAAGGAATTTGATGAAGGAATTTGATACGGTTTTTTTCTCTTTTACCTTTGGGGGCGAGACCCTGTCTCTGGCGGCATCACTAGCGGTTCTGGAGTTCATGGAGAATGAAAAGGTCATTGAAAGGATTTGGCAAACAGGGCAAAGCCTGAAAGACGGGACCAATAGTTTGATCGAAATGCATGGTCTCGAAGATTTCATGGAATGTGTCGGCTATGCCCCTCGTACAATAATCAGATTCCGACATCCGGAAATAGATCCCTTGGTACTTAAGACACTTTGGCAGCAGGAGGTAATTGCCGGCGGAATCCTCAGTAATGCAAACCATAACATTTGCTACAGTCATGACCAAGATGACGTGAAGTTCACCCTGCGAATTTATGAAAAGAGTCTGGCAAAATTTAGAAAGCATATAAAGGCAGGTTCAATAGCAGAGGCTTTAAAAGGCCCGGTACTCAAGCCGGTCTTCAGAAGTTATTGAGAGGAGTCGAATATGAAAGAGATTAGAATTGGCGATAGAACATTGGGGGATGGTCATCCCTGCTTTATTACCTTTGAGGCAGGCCCGACTATTAACAGCCTTGATGATGCATTAAAACTTTCTGAGGCTGCTGCTGCGGCCGGCGGTGATGCAATCAAGTTCCAGATTCTGGATACAGATCGCCTTATCGGGGATAAAGATGTCCTATTCAGTTACAACGTGCTTGTCAGCAAGCAAACAGGTGAGACTATGCCGATTACGGAGCCCCTGTACAATATTTTAAAAAGAAGAGAGCTTTCCAGAGATGAATGGATTGAGGTCAAGGCCCACTGTGATGATTTGAATATAGCTTTTTTTGCTACGGTCGCGTTTCCAGAGGAAGTGGATTTTTTGACACAAATAAACGCGGCTTCAATAAAGATAGCATCGGGGGACCTGAATCATTTTCCCCTTATGAAATATGCGGCACAGACCGGGTTGCCTATACAGATCGACACAGGTTCATCGACCATAGGAGAAGTGGAAAACGCCTTTGATACTATAAGATCTGAAGGCAATGAAAAGATAATTATAAATCACTGCCCTTCAGGTTATCCTGCCAGGCTGGAGAGCATTAACCTCAATATCATAAAGACGTTGAAGAATATGTTCGATGTTCCTATAGCATTTTCAGATCATACTTCCGGGTGGGATATGGATATAGCGGCAGTGGCAACCGGTGCCAACCTAATAGAGAAGACCATCAGCCTTGATCGAACCACTAAAAGTTGTGAGCACCTGATGTCTATTGAACCTGAGGAGTGTGTTTGTTTCGTAAATAAAATTAGAGAAATTGAAATCGCCTTGGGGGATTACCGTCGCATTATGACCGATGAGGAGCGGGAAAGAAGGAAGATCGCTAGAAGAAGTATATTTGCCAGTACCGATCTCAAAGAAGGAAGTATGTTGACAGAGGATATGGTCGATTTTAGGAGACCTGGGCTTGGTATTCCCCCGTGCGATATTGATAGACTTGTAAAAAGGGTATTAACCCGTCCAGTATCCAAAGGCGGAATGATTTTATGGGACACCTTGTCTTAAAAACTTTGGGATGACGTCCTTTTGCAATAAAAGTGTTCAGTTTAAAAAAAGGTGATTTTTTTCCTTTGAGTAATCGTGAAAATAATGACTAGCAATAAGGAGATGTTTAAGAAGAACCTGGCAGCTTTTTCAATAAAAACCCCTGGTCTCAACAAAATTTTGAATATGGCATGTCCGGGAAAGGATGTAGAGGTGCTCCTGTCTAGGAAAGGTTTACCAGTTTTGACTAACAGGATAGCATTTCATAGCCTGATCGATCCTGAAAAAGAGGCTTTGGTGTGGGCCCACGAAGCTGAAAAAAAATTGAGGGTTGGCCGGAATGCCGCAATTTTCGGATTTGGAATGGGTTATCATATAAAGGGTTTGCTGGACCTCGGCATTCCGTCGGTTGCTGTTATAGAACCGGACCCCAGCGTTATCAAAATAGCCCTCGAGTACATTGATTTTCGATCTTATGCTGAGAGGATGACCCTCATTACAGAGGAAGTCAAAGCCTTTTATCTGAAAAATATGGCACTCATTCCACACCGACCTACTGCCTGTTTACACAGAGAAACGTATGCCCGGTGGAAGAAACTGTTCGAGTTATCGCAGGGGCTACACGAAACTGTTACAGACGTCATGAGAGATTTTGAAGGAGTTGAAGAGGTATATGAGTTTCTTGGACAGTTCGCCCCGGATAAAAAGGTTAGTATCTCAGAATTCGCAAAGGCGATTTCCCCGGGGCCGTTAAAGGACTGGCAGATAATATTTCTTCTGATGAAGGAATTGGAAGAAACGACGGCATTCTCTTAAATGTTGCCGGCTGCTTGTTTAGTGTAGAACTCGAGCAGTCGCCAAGGGTTGTTTTGAAGGGTCAGCTTCGAGTTTGCAGTCCCCTCTTCAGTCCGCCTCTACTCTGGCAGAGGAGGCGGCCCTGGCTTCAGGGTGCCGGCGAAACCCGGAGATATTTCCCATTATGCCTGTGAAAGGCACCCTGCGCTGCGGACCGCGGCCAGTGTGTGAGCAGTATATTGCAAGATGCGGAGTTTCAAGGGAATCATAGGCTCTCCCTTTTTTAGAAGGGTTATATAGAATACCGGTTAAATTCTTGGCGCTTTTAATGGTGGTTAAAAAACGCTTTACCGGGTGCAGCCTGCAGCCTGGTTTTGGTCTTAAAATTAACTATGGGTAAGTAAACGATGAATATTTTGGTTATTCAATTGGCCAAAATGGGGGACCTCGTACAAACCACCCCTTTACTTGACAGGATAAAGAAAAAGTACCCAGAGGCCTTTCTTTCTGTGCTGGTGGACTCACGTTATGGAGCAGTTACTTCAGGGTTTTGCAGTGTAGGCGAAACTATTCTCTTCGATCTGGATGGCATTCAGGGTGTCATAAATAACTCAACAATTTCTTTCGCTGAAAAATATAAATTTGTAGCTGGTGAGATGTTGCGCCTGGGTAAAAGGAGCTTTGATATCGTATATAATATCAATTTTTCTGTGATTACGGCGCTTATATCTATTTTTTTCAAAAATTCTATGATTATTGGTTACCGTCTGGATCCTCTAACACGAAAACACCTGGGAGAAAACTGGACGAAATTTATCTTCCACCTCATGCGATACCGCAGGATCATGCGTATGAATTTGGTTGACCTGTGGGCACACCATGAAAAGGATGGCAAACTCTCCTGTCCACGTGTGTGTTTTAATCCTGATATGAAAGTGGCGGGCGATATAAATGTTTTGGGTGCCGGTGATAGAAGCGATCTGGTTATAGGCATACAAATGGGTTGTGGCGGAGGGGTGAGGCAGTGGCCTCTAAAATATTATGTGAAGCTGGCGATTATGCTTGTCAGTGATATGGGAGCACGCATTGTTTTACTGGGAAGCAGAGAAGAGCGGCACATAGCTAGAGAATTCAATCGTGAATGGTTGCGTGAAAAGGGGTCGGCACCTTCATCCCGGAGGGTTACAGACCTTATAGGCAAAACCTCCATTCAAGAACTGGCTTTGGTTCTGAAAGAATGCGACTTATTGATAGGAGGGGACACTGGAACACTGCATCTGGCTGCCGCATCAGGTATCAGAGTGCTAGGGCTTTATATGGGAACAGCACTATGTCACGAAACAGGACCTTACGGTGATGGTCACTATGCCTTGCAGGCTTATACATCCTGTTCTCCCTGTAATGAAGGAAGGAGCGCGAGCTGCAAAAACCGGTTCTGCCTTAAAATTATTAGGCCTGAAGCAGTGTCAGCCTTGGTATCCTATATTTTAAAGGAGGAGGGTAAACTTGAAGCTTCACTACAGGGCATGATCAAGGGAGATGTTTCGACATTGAAGCAAGTGATTAATCTATCAAATGACACATATGGATATGTGCGTGTCTATAGGATGCGGCAAGATGAATGGGGCGTAAAGGCGCAACCGCTTTTTCCCGAAATAGTAGGTGTCACTGAAATAATGGCAATAGCCTATCGCGAAGTAGCGCGCAGTCTCATGGATAGTAAATATCAGATTGATACCAGAAAACTTCTCTCTGAGTTAGAGGGCCTGAAGCTTTGTTTTAGGGAGGGAACTTTTAAAAAGCTCGGTTTTAGTGCAAAGCAATTATCCAATCTCCACTTGATCTGCAGCCGATGCGCATTTATGCCTGGTTTGATTTCATTTTATGAGCTCAGAAATGCGGTCAAAAAAATCTGTGAAGGAGTAGATATATTAAGCCCCCTATCCGGTTACTTCGAAGAACTGGTCTTTTCAATGGGATCAGGAGAGATCCGAAGTCCGGTAGCTGAAAAAATAAGTAGAGCCATGTCTATACCTGTAGGGCAATTATTACATGTTTTATCCTCCATTATCAGCTCTGGCAGCTCTTTAGAACTGCGTGTGCAGCCTTTAAGTTCGGGGTTGAGCCAATTACATGGATGAATTGAGCATACTTACATTTAACAGTTATCAGACCTATTGTTACGGCCTCTCCCGTATAGGTGGCAGAATTTTTATTGTACACAAGATACCAGGCAAGGAGATCAAGCGATGGGACATCAATATTCGACCCTGCCCGGATAACATAATCCCGGTCTCTATGCCACAGGCACTGGAAATGTATGAAAAAGGGAGAATAGACCTGGCGGTTTGTCATAACATCAGCGACCTTATGGAGGTTAGTGACTGGCAAATAAAGAAGATCCTGTGCATTCATGAAACAGTTCGGGGAAGGATAATGACCGAGAGATCCGGAATAGGACACAGGGATTGGAACAAAATGGTAAGAGCCTATTTGCAAAATATAAAAGACGTGCATCTGGTTTTTGTATCTGAAAAAAAGGCAAAAGACTGGGATCTGAACGGGACCATCATAGAATTGGGTGTGGATCCTTGCGATTACTATGGTTATTCCGGAAGGACCCCGAATGCTCTCACGGTTTCAAATGGATTCAAGCTGCGGGGGAAAATTCTAGGATTCAATATCCACAGGCAGATTTTGGAAAGCCGTCCATATGAGCTTGTCGGGCTGGACCCTGCTATTCCAACATCAAGGCCAGCGGCCAACTGGGGGGATCTAAAAGAGAAATACCGCCAAAACAGGGTTTATGTCTATACAGCTCTTGAAGAATATGAGGACGGTTACAACACAGCCATGCTGGAGGCGATGGCCACTGGTATGCCTGTTGTATCATATCTCAATAACAGTTCTCCCATTACGAATGGTATTAATGGGTTTATTTCAGATGATATCCAGTATCTTAGGGAATGCTTAGACGGACTACTTAATGACCAAAATAAGGCAATCCAGTTGGGTAAAGCAGCACGCCGGACAGTTATTGAAAAATTTGGAATTGACCAGCATGTAAGGAAGTGGAGGAACCTCCTTAATAATATTATATGAAAATTAATGATCAAAAACAGCCATCTGTTGACTTATGAGAAGGACACTTTGAAGTTTTAAACCGTCTTTTAAAGGTAAACCTAAAAAGAACTTAAACTATTAATATCTGCTTTTCGTGAAATAAAAGGACAACGGAGAAAAAGGCTTTTGCCTCAGGACAGGTTTTAAAGGAGGGAAAAGGGCATGGAAATATTGCTGGATCAGAAAAGTATAGAAATTGATACAGGAGAAGCCGGTAACCTGGAACAGATCCTCCTGAAGATCATGGGAGAGGAAGTGCCCCCTGGAAATGTAATAGCCAGCGTTAAGGTTAACAGGGCCAGTTATTCTGAGAAGAAGCCACATGAGGCACTCTCTGTTCATGTAAGGGATATCAGTCTTCTCGAAATAACTACAATACGTAAAGAGGAGGTTGTATGGCCCTTTCTTGAGGCCGGAATAGGCCAGCTAGATCTCATTATCAAAAGCGCGGTTAGAGTTTCACGCCTTTTCCGAATAGCCGATGAAGCTGAAGCCAATGATCACTATGCCGATCTGCTTCACAGCCTGCGCCTCTTTATGCGTATGGTAAAGGAGGCAGGGGAGTCCTTGTTTATAGATTTCGCTACAATACTTTTTAAGGACACTTCGGTGAATGATAGGGTGGAAAAGTTTGGTCATATTATAGGGCATATGCTTTCAATCCAGGAAAAAGAGGACTGGGTTATGCTGGCTGATATCATTGATTATGAGTTGATTGCGTTACTTGATGAATGGAAACTGATACTGCCAATGATAAAAAAATGAGTACAAGTTAGCAATTAACACTGTTGTAGGCTAGTTATCCTAATAACATATTTTGACAAGGTGAGGACCAGTGTATTCAATAAGTCATGCGGAGGTTGATAGATGAGTTTTTTTGATAAAAATATAAAGGCTCTTGAGAAATTAAATCGTGATGTTGCAGATTGGATAAAGGGAGCTGTTACCGGTAATGACTTTGAGATATTGAATACAATTTCGGGCCAGCCTAACCTGAGATTCAGCATGCATGGCAGCAAGCTTTTAGCATACGACAATCAGGATCCATTAAAAGAGATTGAAGGTCGTCTCGGGGAAAGAGAGTTTTTTAAGGAGGATATGACTATTCTAGTGGGTTTTGGCCTCGGATATACAGCCGAATTCATCGCTGATAAAATGGAAGAGGGTCATGTTATACTCATACTCGAGGAAAGAGCGGATATCTTGAAGATGGCCTTTGAGCTTAAAGATTTTTCTGAAGTTATAGCTTCAAAAAACATGGTTTTTACCATGCCCGATGAAAAGAAGATATCCGAGCTGATAAATGCCGCAAGTTATAAGATGTATGCAGGCAGCATGCTCGCGGAGATAGAGCCGTATGCAAAGGAGCTTTCAAAGGGCTATGCCTCTTTGTTAACCTTTGCACACAAGGCGATAATAAGAATAAGAACCACAATCTCAACCGCTGTATTAGTGGGGGATAGGACAGCACAAAATGAACTTTATAACCTGAGCTATATGATCAGGTCCGGAAGGGTTAGGGACCTGTTCGGTAAATTTGAAGGTATACCCGCGGTCATAGTGTCGACAGGCCCTTCGCTTCAAAAAAACATACACATTATTAAGGAATTAAAAAACAGGGCCCTTATTATTGCGGTTGCCCAGGCACTGAGACCGCTTATTGCTTATGACGTCATGCCGGATATCATATGCAGTATCGATTACCAGGAGATAATGATGGGGCATATGGAGGGTCTTTTTAATATTGAAGGCCCCCTTCTTGTAGCATTAAACAGGACGTACCCTCAGCTGGTAAAAGACTTTCAAGGGCCAATCATGGCAGTCGCCGGGAACCGCGGTGGACAAGGTGAAATAGGACGGTTCTGGCAGGACAAAGGTGAACTGCCGCTCGGTCCTAGCGTAGCCCAGATGTGCCTCTCCCTGGCTATTAAGGCAAAGGCGAATCCAATCTGTCTCGTTGGGCAGGATCTTTCCTGGGTAAAAACCACACCTATGGAGGGAGTCGATTTTGCGG
>CAZVGY010000014.1:0-48202 GCA_964627015.1 uncultured Desulfobacteraceae bacterium | reverse complement strand
TCCCCTTCAAGGGGTTATTGCAATTCCGGCCCCTTTGGGGTCGGATATTTAATCTTTCCCGGCCCTTAAAACTGAACAGGCCCCTGACTGTATCAATGACTGAAGAATAAACGGTTACTGGTACGGTGCCTGTACCAAATGCAGGTATCTCAACCGCGACGTTTCCCACTCCCGATGCGAATCTCCTCTCATTCACTTCCAGTTCACAGTCTATCCCGTTTACTTTCAAGGGAATATCATTGGTATTCAAAACCCGGAGTTCGACCAGAAAAACTGCTTCCAGGGGTTTCATTTCCCCGGGGCGAATATCAGATATATGAATACGGGGCGATTTCATATGCTTGCCAGGCCCTGCGCAACCTGGCAGGATAAAGAGGATGACCCCTATCAGCACAAAGATTTCTTTTGGTCTCATGGCCTCACTCCTGTGTAATGCCAAGGAATAAAGAGATTGTCTTTATTATGGGAAGCCGAATTTTTATCGGGCTGGAATATACAGGCCTGCTTAATTTTCGAATGACATTGCCCCCTTTTATAAGAGCTATCCAATATAAGTATCCAGACGGCAAGATTATAAGCAGGTTTATGGCAAGTCAATAACGTGCTCGGGGCACATATATCTTCTCCAACGAAAAGATATAATAAACCAGGTGAGCACTAAAATAAAACATATTATTGGTATGATCACAGCTATTTTGTGAAGCCGAAGGCCAAAGACTAAGTATACCGGTTTCCCGGTTTTTAAAAGGGACTTTTCTTCCAGGGACAAAGACGTCAAGGTTTAATTCACTTGAAAGAACTCTAACAGATTACAAGGTTTCTCTTTCCTTGGAACGCTCTTTTAGTTCCTGCTCTGCCTTCTGTTTTTCCACGGCTTCCCTGTGGGTTTCAAGGTCTAGCCCTTCCGGTGGTACCACTACTTTGGCGGGCGGAGGCTCAGGAGGTGTGACTTCCTCCTCATCGCCGCATCCCGGAAAAAATAACCCGGATAATAAAAAAATCCCTGCGAATAATAGAGCAAAACGTGATTTCATATGGCTTTTCTCCTGTGTTTCTGATTTACTTGGAAAACGAAGCTCAGTATCGAAACAGTGCGGCTGCGGCAGCATCATCAGGGAGCTCTTCCTGCTTCATAACGTAAACATCCCCGCCTGTCATGATAGTATCCAATGCTGCGAGATTGAGAAGGTCCCCATTCAGCGGAGTTTGGTTTTCGTGGAAATCAATGGTGCCACTATCCGGGTCGAAACGGCCCCACTGCTGTACTCCTTCTGCGAGAAAAAGTACACTCACCCTCCCTTCAACGGCAGACCTAATGATCTCTTCAAGCTCATTAGATGTTTTTCCGGTTCCCAGGTAGTCCTTGTATTTCGCGGCCGCCTCCTGCCGGGCTTTTCTTAGATGGGGCGCCATGAAGGCCAATGCCTTTTCATGGAGTTCCGCCTCATCCAGTTCGTCAGGGTTAACTGAAATCCCTTGCTCAAACATGTGGGGATAAGAATTGGCCTCCTTGTAGAGCGCCAAATGAAACCCGGTTCCCGCAGGGACAAGAGGACTGCTCTCATCACGGAACACAGTGTGAACACGTTTATCTATTACCTGGAAATATCGAAGGATTCGGTCTTTGTCATCATCTTTGCCAACCCCATGACCGTGAAAAATGGCAGGACGCCTGCCATTGGTTCCAGCTGCACCTGTACGGAATTGGAGCTGACTTTCCGGTTCATCATACTTAAGGGCTTCTTCGAGATCTTCCGGCATTCCTTCCGGTTCTATGTTTTCAATAACCTGACGTGAGCACCGGAATAGCCGCACTTTTTTTTGACTCAGAGCCACGACATAGAATTTCATATCGTTTGTTATGAGCGGCAACACCGGTTTGATGTGGAACCGATTTGAAACGATCGCGAGGTCCTGAAAAGGTAAAGGGAGCCGATATTTCTGGAATTTACCGTCTGACATGAACATGGCCAGACCATCACTCTGATGCTGCCAAAAAGGCAGGTCTCGCACTAAATCCCTGGCAGGTTCCAGGATATTCCCGTTTATATCAGCCGATTGTTCACCCTCTATCAGTCTATCCATATGTTCCAGTAGATTTTTGAACCGAATCCGGTTCTGTTCCGCATCAGTACGATCTGCCGGCATGAATATGGAAAAGCAGGGAAACTCCTGTGTTTCCAAGAGGTTCCGGAGATTTTGAGCGCTGAGAAAATCCGTGTTTTTTGCCATTTTTCTATTCCCTCCTGACATAAAAAGCCTGTCCATCTTTTGCTTAACCGCTTTTACATCGAGCTGCGATCTCAAATTTTCTTTTTAATTTTATCAGACTGGAGCGGAGGGTAAATGGGGTGTTCCATGTATTTGAATCGAAAGGGCCAGTATAAGCATAACATGATCCTGAGGGTTAATCGGTAAACAGACATAATTGACTGGATTTGATTCCCTCCCGCCTTGAAGCGTCCAATATTACTCGTGCAGCTAAGAATATGGCATATAATTGGAGAACTTTAGCAAATAATTAAATATAATATGGGGCAAATAAACCATAATTAAACGTTAATTTAATTTGTTTCTAATAATAATCTAACAAGCGGATATTAGATTTTTTTCGAAGCCTAAAGCCTATGAAAAACCTGAAAACAGTTTTTTGCTGTCAGAAATGATGAATGAGGAAATTCGGTGTCCCAGATGCGGGTCAGATGCACTAAACAGGTACGGGAAGCTCCGTTCAGGCAAGCAGCGCTTTTTATGCCTCGAATGCAAAAGGCAATTTATTGCAAATTCTGAGAGAAAGAGAGTTGATTCCAAACCTGTGTGTCCGGAATGTGGAAAGCCCATGCATGTATATATGAGAACAGACAATGGACACATTCGTTTCAGATGCAGAGATTATCCAAAATGCAGAACATTTTTAAAAGTCCAAAAGGAGGATATTGATTGATGAGTTCCTACGTACACAATGTGCCTGGAAGAATACGTGTTAAAATTCCAATTTTAAGGAACAATAAAGAGAGCGCATTGGAAATCCAGGCGATTTTAGATGATATTGAAGGCGTGCAAGAGGTTTCTGTTAACACGGTGTCGGGAAGTATCGTTGTGCGCTATGATTTCGAAATACTCGGACACTGGGAGATTCTAGAGGTGCTTGAAGATAATGGCTATTTTGATATCTCATACCTGGAGGCGAACGATTCTCATTTTAAGAGAAGGCGCTCAAAAGCTGGTGAGGCTGTGGGAAAGGCGCTTTTCGGTTGGGCGATAGGAAAGGCTTTTGAAGGAAGCAGTCTTTCTATTCTGACTGCTTTCATTTAGATGGAGATGTGAAGCGTGCTTAAGAGTTCATTGATTTCCATTCACCGGCGGTTTATTCCACATATAGTAAAAACTTCCATAAGACCCTCCCCCTTACTTTTTTGACGAAACGAAACTGTCCGTTTGTCTTAGCTATCCATACTCTCAATTTCTCACAGTCCTGCTGCTTCTTGAAGGGTTGAGACCTTATCGGTCATTTCCCAGGGAATGTCCATGTCTATTCGGCCCATATGTCCATAAGTAGCCAGCTTCTGATAAAAACCATCAACAGCGAGGGAAGGGATATGTCTCAGGTTGAATTGTCGGGCAACGGCAGCGGGACGAAAATCAAAGTGCTGGCTGATTATTTCGGTAAGCCGGGCGTCATCAATTTTTTCTGCGCCTAATGTTTGAACCAGCAGGCTGACAGGTCTTGATAGACCGATAGTATAGCTGAGTGTGATCTCACATTCCTTAGCCAAACCGGCTGCGACAACGTTTTTGGCGGAATACCTGGCGGCATAAGCGCCTATCCGGTCAATTCGAAGGGGATCTTTTCCGCTGAGGGCGTCTCCGCTGTGTCTAGAATATTCACCATAGGTATCCACTGCACTCTTTCGACCGGTAAGCCCGGAATGAGTAACGGGTCCGCCGATGATAATAGGGCCATCCGGGTTTACAAATATATTGGTGTGTTTGTCCGGTTTTATTTTCTCTTTTTTAAAGAGCGGTTCGATAACAGTTTCGAGGATATCTGATCTAAGCGCTTTCATCGAAGGTTTTCGTGCCGTACGCTGAGACACAGAGATCGTAACGCTATGCAGCCTGTAAGGCTCCCGCTTTCGATACTCTATCCCGACCTGAACTTTGCCATCTGGCATAAGATACGGCAGGATTCCTTCGGATCTAACTGTATTAATCCGGCGGGAAAGTTGATGGGCCAGCCATATGGGTAGAGGCATCAGGGCCGGAGTCTGATCGCAGGCAAAACCGAAGACTGTAACCTGGTTTCTCGCATGGATTTTTTCGATCTGGTTATCGGTTAATTTATGTTCATCAAACAGGTATTTTTTATCTGGGGGAAATCCCTGAGGAGCTGTTATTATACTGCATGTCTTTGAATTAAATTCTTGATGATCATAATGCTCATAACCGACTCTTTTAATGACTTTCCGTGCAACATGAGGCAGGTCCACCTTGGCGCTGGTATAGAAGTGTGCAGCTATAAAGACGACTGCGCTCGATATAGCACATTCGGCCCTCACGCGTGAGTATGGGTCTTGCCGCAGGAGATGATCTACAATAGCATCGCTAATCTGATCACAAAGTTTATCAGGGTGTCCCTCAGTTACAGATTCTGATGTGAACATGAAATCCTTTTTCATCTCTCATCTCCGCTTTTTTTTGTAATTTCATTCACTGCGAGAGGAAGGAATGCGCCTCCTCCGATTATAACCGCGTCCGTAAAGTTTAATGGAGTCAAACCGAGCAAGTTTTTGAAGGCGGGAATAAACATCGTCATTATCTGGAGGAGCAATGAACCTCCCACGGCGATATCAAGGTATCTATTATCAGGCAGGCTTTCCCTGTCCAGGATGCTGTGCCGTTCGGAACGGCAGCTCAACGCATGCAGAAGCTGCCCGATAGTCAGGCTCTGAAAGGCTATCGAACCGGCCCTCGGGCCGATACCATATCGCGATGCGCCGTAGGCGTAGGCACTCAAAGCACCAGCGCTTATGAAGGCTGATTCCAGCGCCATTCTTTGGTAATCTTCTTTAGAAAATAGCGGAGATTGAGGATCTCTTGGGGGTTGATCAAGGACATCAATTTCGGGTTCCTCCTGGGAGAGGGCAAGCCCCGGAAAAATATCAGAGATAATATTAATCCAAAGGAGCTGCATTACATTTAATGGAAATCCTATGCCCAGGGCCAGAGCAGTAAACATGACCATGATTTCGCTCAGGTTGGTGGAAAGAAAGAAATGCACGGATTTCCTGATATTGCTGTAGGTAGTTCGCCCGTCTTTCAGCGCAATGATCAAGGCCTCAAAGGAATCATCCTCCAGGACTACGTCTGATACTTCTCTCGCTACATCGGTTCCACTGCGCCCCATTGCAATTCCGATGTCTGAGGCCTTAAGTGCCACACAGTCATTAATTCCGTCGCCGGTCATTGCTACAACTCTCCCGGAATCCTGCAGGGCCTGGACAATGCGCAGTTTATGCCCCGGACTGACCCTCGAGTAAACGTGCACTTTTCTGGCAAGGGCTCGCATGACCTCAGAATCCATAGATTCGAATTGGGTGGAGTCCAGAATCTCCAGACGCTCTCCTCTGCTCAGGCCCAGCTCCATTGCAACAGAATAGGCTGTAGGGCTTTGATCGCCTGTTATCATGATCGTCTCAATTCCGGCCCGGTGAAAGGCCTGGATCAGTTCCTTAACACCTTCTCGGATAGGATCTGCCATGCCGATAAGGCCGACCCATGTAAGATCTTCGTCAAGATTGGTATTACCGTCTCCATTAATATGGGTGAAGGCGAAACCCAGTACACGAAGACTCTCACCCGCCATCCGCTCATTTTGCATTTCGATTTCAAGCCGGTCAGCATCGGTAAGCGGTATTTTTCCCCCATCCTTAAGATGCCAACGGCACAAGGCCAATACTTCGGGAGGGCTTCCCTTGACGGCGAAAAACTTGCCGTTGGCCTGTGTACTATGGAGAGTGCTCATGTAGAGCCTGTTTTCCGCCCTGTAGGTGATTTTGAGGAGTTTATGGTCTTTACGGAGCTTAAAAACATCCGTTCCCGTCTGGATGGCAAAAAGCAGAAGTGCGTTTTCAGTAGGAGAACCGCTAAGTTGAAACTCCCCTTCCGTGATCCCACCATTGATTTTCGTCTCGTTGCACAGTACGGATACAGCTGCGAGCTGATATATTTCCCTATTTTTACCGATGTCGAGTTCCTTTCCTTCTTCAAAAAGCAGGCCCTGTTTGAGCTGGATCCTTCTCATGCCCGTGTGAATAGTTGTAACGGCCATGGAGTTCATAGTAATAGTTCCAGTTTTATCAAAACAAACGGTCTGGACCGAACCGAGAGTCTCCACCGCTTGCAGTTTCCGGATGATTATGCGGTGTTTTCTCATTTTCTGAATACCCAGAGCAAAATTTACGGTCGCGGCAGCTGGAAGCCCTTCGGGAACAGCGGCCGCGGCAAGCGAGATGGACATTTTCATCATTTCAAGGATTCCATGTCCCCTTAAAAAACCTATAAAGAATACTACGCCACAGATTGCGCCGCATAGAAGGACGAGTTGGTTACCGACTCTTTGCAGCTGTTTCTCAATCGGGGTTTCTGGCGATGTGGTTTGTTCGAGCAGGAGCTGGAGTCGACCCATCTGTGTATAGTCCCCCGTGGCTACGACAACGGCAACGCCCTCACCGCCAGTTACAAGTGTACCCATATAGATCATGTTAAAACGATCCCCTAGAGGGACATTTTTTCTTTTAAGGGCCTTTACCTTTTTAACAACGGGCACGTTTTCACCGGTCAATGATGATTCGTCTACGCTTAGGTTGGAGGCCTCCAGTATTCTGCAGTCGGCGGCAATATACGTACCCGGCTTAAGAAGCAAAATATCCCCGGGTACCAGCTCCTCGGACGATATTTCCAGCATCTTGTCCTGCCTCATAACCGAAGCGGTGGGCCTGATAAAACTTTTGAGCGATTTGATAGTTCTCTCGGCCTTGCTTTCAGTGAGAAACCCTACCGTGGCGTTAGATAACACGACCCCCATAATCATCACGGCATCAAAAATTCCCCCTGTAATGAAAGAGAGACCGGTAGCTAACCCGAGAAGAGCAACTGGCAGCGAAATGAATTGTGTAACAAACATGCTCCATCCGGATCTGGCAGTGGGTTCAGGCAGCCTGTTCGGTCCGTATCGCTTAAGCCGGTCCAAGGCCTCTTCACTAGTCAGTCCTGACTCTTTGGTTGAGCCCAACCGGTTCAAGGCCTTCATTCTTTCCATAATGTGCCAGGGCCTGCTTTCTTGCTTTTCTTTATGCTGGAGGAGCCCTGCTACCTTCTCTTTTATTTTGGAGGGCCATTCGGGGATTCTAACACCTAATTCCGGGGATTTAGGCTTCTGGCCCCCTGCTTTTATTCCTCCAAGTATTTCCTCGATTAATGTTGCGATTTCATTATGGCTCTTATCTGGACTAAAAAGGATCAGGACGTTTGCAGTGAAGGTGTTGGCTGATATATGAAAGATATGCTTATTATGAGATAGAGAAGATTCAAGCAGGGTTTTTAAGGAACCGGATTGATAAAGACCTTGAATCTTATATCTGGCCCTTCCAGGGACCTTTATATGGACAGGTCTTATCATTTTTATCAAAACTTAAGAGCCCTTCAGGGCCAAGGGGACCGGGAGGGCTCTTATGCATTCTCATTAGGCTTGAAATCGTTCACCCCCTGGATTAGGGAGCTTACTCGATGTCTTTGTCTACAAGGGATTTCGTAAATACTCCCAGGGCATACCAAAAGGCCGTGTACCAGGGGGGTGAGCGCAAGTTCCCTCTCAAAATCTGGTAAATGCCGACGCCCAAAAGGGATATAAAGGCTAAACCTGGAAGATCCAGCTCTCCCCCGGTAAAGTTTTCCAGTGAAGCGCTAAAATCCTTTAAGGGCCTGACCAATCTATGGGACAGGGGCTGACGATTATTTTCTGTTTTCTGAAGTTTGAAGAGGCCTTTCTCTTCCGCATACTTAACCGCCCCCCCTACATCGAGATTCTCATCAACGATGAGAACACTTCCAGTGCAGGGATTAACTTCGAGGCGCTCGAACTTCCGGTACCCTAAAAAGGCCTTTCTCACTTCCTGGAAGTAGGATGAGTCTCCTTTTTGTGAAGGGACCTTAATCCTTACGCGGCTCGCTGTTAGGTGCCCGACGTGGGCCTCGGGTAGCATCAGCTTTCGGTTCCCATTAACAGCCGGCCGTGCTTTTTCCTTTCTTCACGGACGCAGGTGCCCTAGCTTCTGATTCCTGGGAGAGCTCGGAACGAGCTTTTGCAGCCAAATCTTCTATAGTTTCCTTGGCCTCTTCAGCTGCGATTTTTCCCTGTTCGTAGAGGACCATACCCCCTTTGATTCCGGCCTTGGCAAGTGATTTGGCCACACCCGCAATGACTGGCATCAAAACAGGTGCAAGCAATACAGCTGCCGCCCCAAGGGCCAGGCCTGTACCCAATCCCATACCGCCGTTAAAACCGGGAAGTCTCATTTTCTTTCCCTCCTGTTTTTTGATGGCTTTTAAGACTGTTTATTTTTTGATTGACTTAAAACGTTTATTGATTGCTATAGGAGGATTTGCTCCCTGATCAGTTCACCATATCTAATTTATGGAATAAAAGCTCTGTTCCCCATAACCATAGTTTCTACAAAGACTATTCTTCTATGGGAAAAGTCTTAAGTTTAGGTTAGAATCATATTCAGCCTGTATTAAGGGCAGTTTGAGACCAAAAATCAAGGATGTCAAGAGTTAATTGTCTCGATTATCATTACTTTACCTATCTAAGCTTATAATTAGAAGGCTGATAAGCCATGGTGACAATGATATGTACAAAAATTATTTGTAAAAGCCTAATTATTTAGTAACAGTTTAATTAATATCTTTATCATTACCACCTCTGTTTGCTGTTGCGTTTTTCGCAGTTTTTTTTGTAGAGTTGCAGAATAAGCACCAGCTGAACAAGACGGCCAACCTGAGATAAAGTGGCATGAGATTTTTTTGATATGCACACTGATCAAATACAGAAACAATGGGTTCTTTGCCATCAACTCCCACGGCGGATTCGTCTCAGGCATCCTCTCATTCGAAACTCCCCGCTCGTCTCACGCCTATTACAGGACCGCTTGAGCCGGCTGATGGGTGTAATAAAGGTCCAGGTCAGGCCTTCTACTGGAAGTGTCATCCTTTTCTATGACTCTGAACAGATAATGAGAAGCCAACTGATCGAACGGTTGTCCGTGAACCTGGCCGGTGTTCTCAAGAGGGTTGCGGAGGAGGAAGCTCCCAATCTCGGGATGCTTATAAAACACTCCCGGTCTCCTGTAACATCTTTGTCCTATCACCTGATCAATGTGTCTGTCCTGAGCGGGTTCATGGCCTATGCATTAGTTAGAAGGCTTATTTTTAAATCCCCCCTTCCGCAAAAACCTCTAAGTACCACAGGAGTATTGACCATTCTAGGGGCAATCCCATTGCTGAAAAGGGCTTGGTCCGATTTCCAAGACCGGAAACAGATAGGGCTCTTTGCTTTTCTTACAGCTGCCTGTGGATTGGCGATTGTTACAGGTGAAGTTTTGACTGCGCTTGAGATCATCTGGGTTCTCAGTATAGGCATGTTGTTGGAGACATATGTAACAGACAGGGCCAGAAGAGTTATACGTGAACTTTTTCAGGTGGCACCTGAAAAAACAGTAGTTATAAGGGATGGGGTGGAAACTGAAGTCAGATCAGACGAAGTCCAGGTCGGTGATACAGTTGTCCTGCGAGCAGGTCGTAAGATTCCCATAGATGGAACCGTGCTTGAAGGAAAGGCGCTGGTGGACGAGGCTAATATAAGCGGCCGATCGCAGCCCGAAGTACGCGAATTGAAAGACCATGTCTATGCCGGAACCATTGTCCAACAAGGGATGCTAAATATACGTGCGGAAAAAGTCGGAGAAGAGACCTATCTGTCTCGAATAGTTGGACTGATTGAGGATTCGTTTGCAAGCCGGACAGAGTTAGAAAAAAGGGCGGATATACTGGCTGTGCGCTTAACTCGAATCGGTGTTGCATCTACAGCATGCACTTTTCTTTTAACAGGAAGTGTGGCCCGCGCTTTCTCCGTGATGCTGGTCATGGCCTGCCCTTGTGCTACCGTATTGGCTGCATCCACGGCGGTTAGTGCAGCCATAGCCAATGCAGCCGAAAAGCAGATTTTTATCAAAGACGGTATCTATTTGGAGAAATTGGCGGAAATCGATACCATCTGCTTTGATAAAACCGGCACAATAACGACAGGGACTCCCAGGGTTACAGAAATCTTGCCTCTTGCCAAAAGCCAGGATTCAGTAAAGTTGCTGGCGGTGGCAGCCGGTGCGGAAGCAAGGAGCCAACATCCCATAGCGAAGGGCCTGATTGAAGAAGCGGTCGTCAGAAATGTTGCCCCTGCAGAGATGGAGGAGTTTGTTGAGACCATCGGTCAGGGCATCAGGGCAATTTATTTTTCCCATACCGTGTTGGTGGGAAGCCAATCGTTTATGAAGAGTCAGGGCATAGATGTCGATCACCTTAAAAGCGAGGCTGTGAAATTTGCTAAAACAGGTCAGACCGTCATTTATGTCGCTATAGACGGTAGGATTCAAGGAGCAATAACCCTTGGAAACACAGCACGTGAGGGGACGAAGGCTGTTTTAGAAAGACTGAGGCGTTGTGGTGTCAGGAATTTGTTGCTTATCAGCGGTGACACAGAACCTGTGGTCAAAACCATGGCAGAAACCCTGGGCTTTGACTCTTATCAGGCATTAATGCTCCCTGAAGATAAGGCGCTGTATATAGACCGTCTTGTTGACCAGGGAGGACAGGTCCTTATGATAGGTGACGGGGTCAATGATGCCCTCGCGCTTTCAAGGGCGACAGTGGCTGTGGCTATGGGTGCAGGTGGATCCGAGGTTGCCGTGGAAACCGCCGGCATTGCACTGGCAAGGGACGAACTAGATGGATTGGTGTTTTTAAGGCTTCTGAGTCACAGCACGCTAAGGGTAATTGAGCAAAATTTCTGGATGGCAAACTTGACCAATTTTGCGGGAATATTGCTTGGAGCCACAGGATGGCTGCCGCCGGTGATGGCAGGTGCGCTTCACATAGGCCATACGCTGGGCATCATGGTAAATTCAGGCCGCCTGATACAATGGGAGCCCGAAGTAATTAAGGATTAACAGAGACATATAGGTACACAATAAACACTCCCATTAAAAGGGGTGCCATCATGATTATCAGCCTGGTCAACCAAAAGGGTGGGGTGGGAAAGACAACAATAGCAGTTAACCTGACTGCTTGTCTCGCCATGAAAGGCCGTTCTGTGGTTCTGTTAGATGCAGATCCTCAGGGGAGCGTGCTTCAGTGGAAGTCTATTGAGGATAATCAACTTTTCGAAGTAAAACACTTCCCTGCGCCGATGGTGCGAGGAGATGTAAAGAAACTGGAGAGGAGATACAGCAACGTTGTTATCGACGGACCACCTGCTATTGGTGATATCACCCGTTCAATCCTGGAGCTGTCCAATCTTGCCATCGTACCTATCGGTCCCAGCCCCTTGGATATATGGTCAAGCAAGGACACAATTTCTTTGATAGAGCAGTCAAAAGGAGTTAACAGGTTTCTAAGAGGCAAGCTTCTTATCTGCAGAAAGATAGCAAGAACAAGGGTAGGGCGTGAGGCCAGGGAGGCGATAGAGACCTATGGAATAGAAATTTTCGAAAGTGAGATATCTCAGAGAATAGCATATGTGGAGGCAATGATATCTGGACTTTCTGTGTTGCAGTCGGCACCGGGTAGTGAGGCTGCATTGGAGGTTAGAAGTTTATGTGAAGAGGTGTATAGATAAATAAAAGGAGGGTTGAGATGGCAGAAAAGAGGTCTTTGAAAGATGCTGCTCATGATTCAGTTGCTGTGAGGGAGATCGCGAAGAAGCAAAAATTGGAGGAATTATCTAAGAGTGGGCATAGCAAGGTAGTACTTATTACCACGTTTATCGCAGGAATTGCGGCTGGTATAATTTTAAGCAGGTTACTGAAGCAATGGTTTTTGAAGGTGTAAGTGCTGGGGCACCAGTCAAAACAGTAATTTCTAGAAAGACCTGTATTAAAGCAATTTGGCTCCCAGCTCGGCGACCATTGATCGTTCGCCTTTGGTGAGGGTTACATGACCTGAAATATTTTCTCCTTTGAGTTTTTCTACCAGATATGTCAGGCCATTGCTGCTGGCATCCAGATAAGGATGATCGATTTGTTCAGGATCACCTGTTAAAACGATTTTCGTGCCTTCCCCCACCCTTGAAATCAGGGCTTTGATCATATTTGGCGAAAGGTTTTGCGCCTCGTCACATAGGATGAACTGGTTAGGAATGCTCCTGCCTCTTATATAGGTGAGTGTTTCCATTTCTATCACACCTCTTTGAACGAATTCATCCAGGAGATTAAAGGGCTCTGAACTGTCTCGAAAGAGAAACTCCAGGTTGTCATAAATGGGCTGCATCCATGGCCGGAGCTTTTCCTCCCTGGTGCCCGGCAGGTAACCCAGGTCATCACCCATTGGAATGACGGGCCTTATGATAAGAAGCCTGTTGTAATCCCTTTTCTCGATAACCTTTTCCAGACCGACAGCCAGAGCTAAAAGTGTCTTCCCGGTCCCGGCGCTTCCTACCAGGGTCACAACCTTAATCCTGTCATCTAGTAGAAGCTCCAGCGCAAATCTCTGCTCTTTGTTACGGGCCTTTACCCCCCAGTTCAGGGTGTCCTCATGGACGAGAGGCGACAGGCCTTTATCCAAAAATTTGCAGAGCGCCGATTGAGAGCTATTCAGGCCGTTTTTCAGGATAAAAAACTCGTTCGGGTAGGGTGAGGGGTTCTGGGGCCAGGGTAAAAATTTTTCTCGATAAAAAATATCCAATTCGCCGTCAGCGAGAGGCATCTCCCTGAAACCAGTGTAGAGCTCGTGGTAATCAATTTTTTTATTATGAAAGTCTTCTGCTCTGATCCCCATTACATCGGCCTTAATGCGCAGATTAAGATCCTTGGTAACAAGAGTGACCAGACCTTCATTTTCTTGAATAAGATTATGTGTAAGGGCAAGGATACGATTATCATATTTCCGGGAATCCAGCCCCCGTGGAAAATCGATTACTTCCTGGTGATTCAATTCCACCCTGAGGGTCCCGCCATGAGAAAGACTTATTCCATTAGAGAGCCGCCCTTCTTTTCTGAGTTCATCCAGGATCTTCGATATCATGCGGGCGTTCCTTCCTATCTCATCCTGACGCCTCTTTTGATTATCCACTTCTTCGATGACGGCCAATGGGATTACCACCTCACTTTCCCGAAATGCAAAAAGGGCGTTCGGGTCATGGAGTAGAACATTGGTATCGAGGACATAGGTTTTTGGCATGTCAGTTAACTCCTTTGCAGCATGATAATCTCTCTCCTTTGTCTGTTAGCTCCTTTAGCCATGCGGAAATAAGGATGAAAGTTGTTTCGTAACCTTAAGGAATATCAGGTCCCGATAATTCTTTATCAATAACCTCCCCCGGCAAACTCCGGGAAAGCTCATTTTAAAAAGACACATCATGAAACAGCGTTTAAGAAATTCTGCGTGCATAGTTAAAAGCCTTGCATCTTAGTAAAGTCAGGGTGTTTTCGGCCGTCAAATAAGCTGCAGCCCTTATAGTATTTGAGGTCATCCAGCCAAAGACTGAAATAGCGAGGGTCACGCTTGATTTTTTTTATCAGAGCCATGGGTTTGTGTACGGCCTGAAGCAAAGGGCCGAAGAGTTCAGAAGGGTCACGGAAACACTCCCAGTCACACCGGTAACAGATAGAATCTTTGTTTACAGTATTACCGTTTATTTCCCAGAAACGACCAAAGTTTTCGTTCCCCCGGTATCCACAAGGATAGGTGTTGCCGTCTCTGGAATTTACAAAAAAATAATCGATACCCCCCCTACATGGATAGGGGTTTTCGCCGTCGGTCAGGTAATATCGACTGAGGGCATACAGGGAGCACCTGGGTGAAAATATCCTGATTTTTGATCTATATCTGGGCACAGTATCGAGCAGTGCTTTGTAAAGCAGAGCCTTTTCCTTATTACTGAAGGAGACTACATTCTCCTTAGAAGTGGCGCCATAAACGGCCTTGAGGCTTTCAGCCCCTCTATCCTGATCAATACTCATGGGATAGCAACTGCTTACCATAGTGAACCCGAGATTAATGACAAACCTGTAGAACTTTGCTATTGCTTTTCTGAATGCTTCATAAAAGGATTCAAGATAGGCGTCTTCATCTTGGGCAGGAAGGTTTTCAGAGCACTGTATAGTTTCAATGCCGATGTTCCTGTTGATGCCTATATTTGCGGAGGGGAAGATACCATTTTCATGAAACACAGGCAGTGCCTTTTCGATTCCATTGATGATGCCGGGAAACCCACGCATTTTCTCATGAACAGAGGGGATGGCCGAGTCGATGCTTATCCAGAAATTCCTGAGTGATGTTTCCGCTAGTTTCTCAGCGATTTCTCTAATGTGTGAATCGAAACCAGGCCTGTGAGAGTTAATAAAGAAAAAACCGTTTGTACCCGTCCGCACGTATTCGATTCCTGCATGGCCGGCATATCTTATGAGCGGAATAAGTTTGTTCAGGAGAAGAAAGGGCTCCCCTCCGGTAAAGGATATTATTCGGATTCCCCTGACCACAGCCGCGTCAATGGTTCGGCGCACCTCGTCCATGCTCAAGCTGGAGCGCGGAAAGCTTTCCGTCACTCGCATGCCGCATTGGGGACAAAGAGCATTACATCTGTCCGTCAGCTGTATCACAAGCTGTCCAGGTGTTTTGTTCTTTAGCAGGCTCGAAGAGAGATTAAGGAGCTGCCTAAGAGGAAATGAAAAAGACATTTGGTTTTCCACTTTAACTCCGGCCGCTTTGTTGAATAAAGGAATCGGCCTGATTGTAACTTTCCCAGAGTTTCAAAAATGCGGCCTCAAATGAACGGTCTTCCATATAGCGGCGTGCCCTGACTCTTATATTGGCGAGCAAATCCGCTTCATCGATAAGCCTGAGAAGTGGATCAACAAAACTCTTCATATCACCTGCACGGCCGATAAAGCCTGTCTCATTTTGTATAAGGTTTTCCCGGGGCCCTCCCTCATCGGTGACGATTACGGGTAGGCCTGATGCCTGTGCCTCGAGGACGACGTTTCCAAAGGTATCGGTGGTGGAGGGAAAAACAAACACATCACTTGAGGCATAGGCTTCGGCCAGATCCTCACCGTCGAGGTACCCCGTGAAAGTAACAGGAAGGTCCTTGAGTGAGGATTTCATTTCATCCAGATAAGGCCCATCTCCAACAATCACAAGATGCAGATTCGGCCTCATTCGGACTACGTTTTTAAAAAGTTCTACGAGAAAAGGCAGATTTTTCTCCTTGGATATTCGTCCCACATAAAGAAACTTAAAACTATTTTCATTGATGTCGTAACGGTTTTGAAAGAAACCGTTACGTTTGGAAGGATTGAAGCGGTCGGTATCTATGCCTCGATTATAAAAGCGGATCTTACCTTTAGGAATTCCTTTATGAATAAGTTCGTCCCCGGTGGCCTGAGATGGTACGTAAACTACATCCATCTGGTTGTAGTACCAGATTACGAACTTCCACGTCATCTCCTCCATTGCGGGATCTTCGGTCAGGTGTTTGGCGTACTGGGGCAAGGCTGTATGGTAAGTGCCGGTGAGGGGAAGCCTGAGGATACGGGCGATAAGCAGTGCGGCCAGCCCTATAGGACCGGGAGTGGCCGAATGAATATGGGTAAAGTTCTCTTTATAACAATAATCAAGCATCTGGAGCAGGGGGGGGTAATAGAGTTTTATTTCCGGATATTCAGGTAGCTCATATGTACCTATAGGGGGGAAGTTGATCACTCCCGAACGCTTCAGGTCAGATCCGCATGTAATAATCATTTGCTGCTTTTTATTTTTGAGTGCCATTTCTACATGCTTCTGGAGTGTTAGAGCAACACCATTAACTTCGTAGAAGGTATCGGTAAAATGAGCAATCTTAAACTCGTCTCCAGCTGTTAACTGTTTTTCTTTCGCAAAGTAATTTCGGCATTTAAGGGAGAATTGACGTTCCTTTGTGTAAAGGGCATAGGAGACAAAATAGGGAGCGAGCATAGTATATATGGAGCCCACTGATCCGATAGTATGGAAGATATCAAAGAAATTGGCTCCTATAAGACTTTGCAGCATGGAATCTACAAACCTCTTTATAGTCTTTTCAGAGATCTGATTTACAAAGTTGAACCACTGTCCCTCCATTTCCACCGGATCACTTTTGGGTTTATTTAGAATTCTGTTCATATGACTGTTATTTAGAATTATTTCCCTGGCCTCCTTTTGAAGCAGTCCCTGCATGGTTTTGGGAGTGCTTCTGAAAAAAGTGTACGGTCTCCGGTAGCCCATGACATTTCGAAAACGTTTTATAAACTTTTCTTCTTCGATCATTGGTATAAGAGAATGGTTGATAAATCGGATCAGCAGTTCCTTATTTACATAATGATCCAGAGAAAACTTCTTATTATAGAATTGGTAAGCTACACTGTAGATAGTGTGGGCCATGGTCTTAGGGCCGTAAAACCTTCCAATTACACTCGGAGTTTTGTTGCCAATAGAGGCGAGGAACTCTTCAACCGAAGACACCCCCTCCATTTCCGTATAGGTGCAGGCGATGTTAAGGGAAGAGTGGTCATCTGAGCCACCTATCAACACCTTTTTCCAGGGCTCCTTATGAAAAGGTTCCAAACCGTGTTTGTTAGCCAGCCGCTCCATATCTTTTTGAGTGAGGTTCCGAAGAATTTGTTTCAATATCCTGTTTTGGTAGGATATTCTTGTGCCGTTTATCTCTAATGTATTAAATAAGAGGAGTGCCTGTTCTATATGCTCAACTGTCAGCATATCATTGACAGGGAAAAGGGGATGCGCGAGAGCGTGAACAATTTTTTTATCGTTAAGGTAGCTGACAAGGTCGAATACGTTCTCGCGCAGCCGGGAGATGTCTTCATGGTGACTTTCATTTATATTGTATGCCAGAACGTGAAGCTTGCAGCGATCCTCTGGAAAGTAAGTAGTGATTTGCTCACTGACAAAGGTGTTTTCCATATGGGCTATTTCGAGGCTGCCGGACAGGGTATTATGGTCCGTTATGGTTACGAAATCCATTCCCCGATCGCGCGCCAGGGCATATAGCTGTTTAGGTTCGGTATAACTCTCGGAGCAGCCGATTTTTCTCAAAATCCATTCAGATGGACGAATAGAATATTTTGAATGAACATGAAGGTCCGCCTTCATTACCTTTTTATCCAACATGCAGTCTTCCTCCTGATATATATTTTTCACATTTGTGAAGCAAACGCCAAGCTGTAAGCCTATTCTCTTTTCGCTTCGGCTTGTCTCTTTCATTGAATCCCAATTTTGCGGGTTCACGCCGGATGATCGCGAGGTCACTTATATTTTCCAGGTAAATAATTCTAAAGTCGTCAATGGTTATTGTTTTCTGGAAAGCGGGTCGGCCTGGATCACGGGAGAGCCATACATAGAGCCAATAGTAATAGGCCACAAGGGCTGTAGAAAAAATGAGTGCTAATACGTATTCTTTTCGACTAAGATTTGCCATGCGGTATCCTTCAGGACACGGACAACAGCCACACCTGAAGCGAAGGGAAAGTCAAGGACCTCAAAACAATCAGGCTCCTTTTTAATAATATTAAGCCATCGCTTTACGCCTGAATTTCTGATGAATTCCCTGACATAAATATTGGTGTCGTGAAGCAGGATATATGCGTTTTTTTTTGAACGCCGCAACGTTTGACTGAAATCGTGTTTGACATTTTTAAAAGAATGATTCCCGTCCACAAAGGCTATGTCGATATCGGGTAATCCAAGCTCCTCAAACTGATTGAAGAATTCTGCGCTTTCAAGTTTGTAGTGTGTCACTATCCTTTCAACACCAAAAAGAGAAAAATGTCTGTTGACCTTGTCAGGGTCATCCCACATTCCCCTGCCGCCAACCGTTTTGATCGGTCCATGCTTCAATACGTGGTAGGAGGGGTCAATAAAGGTTAGAAAGCCTTTCCCATTGTCTCTGAGCCCAAGTGCCAGGCAGACAACACTGAATCCAAAGCCGGCCCCAATTACCAGGATATGCTCCGGCCGGATAGCCCTTACAAGGCCGTAATATAGAAATCCGAAACCGAGGTTGTAATTGCCGGGGTTTTCATTGTGACCAAGGGGCCTGGCAAAATGAAATACTGTATTGATCAAATTTTGGTTGAGGCTGAAGCCTTCCAAATTAGACTCCATTTCAAACTAATTTGTGTCAGTGTAGAACCGCTTTATTATCTTTTAATTAAAGGTATATTAAGTTTTCATTTAATAATGATGCCTGTATCAAATCCATTTAAATCCGGGAGGTATAAGTGGAAACTCCGAATTGGGCGAGTGACGCTCTTTTAAGCATGATTCTGAATAAGAAGGCTGCTTAGAACATTTCAGAATTTTTAATCATATCCTAATCTAAATTTAATACTGCTATACCGAAATAGCAGTTAATTGCCCCTATTTATAAAATAAACTTTTAGTAAGAGGTTTTATATGCCGAATAAAAAGGAAGACCTCGAGACTTTGATTTCCATCCACAAATACAGGCCGGGCTCTTTTTGCAGGAAGGGGCTTTCCTTGATCAACAATGTGATTGAGCAGTCTCTTTCGATCAGAAGAATCAGGAAAATATACAGGGAAATACCTTTTAGTGAAGATCCCTTTCAATTCATGGAGACCGCGCTGAAATCAATTGATATCAGCTATCAAATCAGTCACAGGGATGAGCGAGCCATTCCTTTTTCAGGTCCGGCTATAGTTGTATCAAATCACCCATTTGGCGGAATTGATGGAATAATTCTCGCCCTTGCACTTTCGAGAGTTCGAAAGGATATCAAAATCCTGGTCAATTATTTTCTGATGAATATCCCGGATATGCGCCCATTATTTTTTGCAGTTGACCCTTTCGGCAAGAGAAGCTCTATTCATACTAACATGGTCTCCTTAGGCCGAGCAGTTCGCTGGGTGAAAAAGGGGGGGCTGTTAGTCGTCTTTCCGGCTGGTGAGGTTTCCCATATTACGTGGAAAAACTTTAAAATTGAAGACCCGGTATGGAGTGATACGCTTTCTCGTCTGGTTCATATCACCCGGGCACCTGTTCTGCCTGTCTATTTTTATGGTAGAAATAGTTATGCATTCCAGACTGCCGGTCTGATACACTCTCGCTTGCGCACTGCTTTGCTACCTCGTGAACTGCTTAAAAAAAAGGGGGCGAAGATAAAATTAAAAATTGGTAATTTGATTCCCTATAAAAAGTTAAGAGAAATAAAAAGCCCATCGGATTTGACGGAATATTTGAGATTTCGAACCTACCTTCTGGCAGCTTCCTCAAACAGCAACAGGCGTCTGATCAGCCTCCCCCTTAGAGCCAAGCCATGTCTTAGAAAGATGGAGGGTATCTCTCTTGCCCAAGACACTTCGACTCTCGCTGAAGAAGTGGCATCGCTTTCTGGTGAAAATAAACTCATTGAGACTCGGGAGTTTTCGGTCTACTACGCCAGGTCGGGACAGATCCCCAAAACGCTTCAGGAAATAGGACGTCTCAGGGAGAAGACATTCAGAGTTGTAGGGGAGGGAACAGGTAATTCGATTGATCTAGACCGGTTTGATAACATATATCTTCATCTATTTATATGGAACCACGAGAAGAATGAGTTGGTAGGAGCCAATCGGTTAGGACCTGTTGATGAGATACTACCCAGGTATGGAAAGAAAGGACTCTATACACATACCCTGTTTAAGTATGGCTACAGATTACTGGCTGAAATGGGCCCCGCTATGGAGATGGGCCGAACGTTTATAAGGGAATCTTATCAGAAAAATTTCTCCCCTTTACTGCTTCTCTGGAGAGGGATCGCTCAGTATGTAGTTCAAAATCCCCACTACAAGATTTTGTTCGGAGCGGTGAGTATATCCAATGAATACCATTCCTATTCTCGGCAGCTCATGGTAACCTTCTTGAAAATGAATAATTTTCTCCCGGACCTTTCCAGGCTTGTGAAGCCCAGGCAACCCTTTCGGCAAAAAAAAATCAAGGGCTTAAATGAAGGAAAAATTAGTCTATGGGGGAATGACCTCGAGGACCTCTCTTCATGGATTTCTGCTTTAGAGGCAGACGGTAAAGGGATTCCTGTTCTGCTGAAGCAGTATATCAAGCTCAGTGGGAAAATCCTTTGTTTCAATGTGGACACTCAATTTGGAAACTCGCTAGATGGGTTGGTTATGGTGGACCTTACAAAGACGGATAGAAAAGTTCTGGAAAGATATATGGGCCAACAGGGATTTATGAAATTCCGCGGCTTTTATTCCAATATGGCATTGCAACAACAAGAATCTATTTCTATCGACTCCTATGCCGGGGCATGACGGATTAGATCCTTTGGTTAACTTAAATTATTGATGGCAAATTATTCTATTCGGTTTACACCAGACGGAGCAGAAAAAACAATCTCCCCCCTGAAAAGAGTCTCAGTGATACCACCTTTACCGAACAGCTATTCTACAAGTCATTTAACACAGTTAACATATTCTTCTTAAAGACAATATCTTTCATCCGTAATGGGGCATATTTCTATTGAATCGGCTTAATAAAAAATCTAATAGCGTTCTTGACAATTTTTACTAAATGATTATATTTGTTCAGTAATTTCTAATAATTATGTAAATTCAGATAGTTAGGCAACATTTTCACCTTTCATTACGTAATATTTGGGCTGCGACAAGAATTTTGACAGGCATTTTCATTTTTTAGAGGAGGAATAGAGGAATGAAGATCAGACCGTTAAGTGACAGAGTCCTGGTGCTGAGGATCAAGGAGGAAGAAAAGACCTCTGGAGGAATTATTATTCCAGACACAGCCAAGGAAAAACCCCAGGAAGGAAAAATCATTGCAGCGGGTCCTGGAAAGCTGGACGAAGATGGCAAGAGGATAAGCCTCGGGGTCAAGAAGAATGATCACGTATTGTTTGGAAAGTATGCCGGGACGGAAATAACCATAGACGGCGTGGAGCATCTCATCATGAGGGAAGATGATATACTCGGAATCATCGAAAAGTAACCAACGGAGGTATTAAACGATGCCAAAAAAAGAAATCAAATACAGTGCCGAGGCACGGGAAAAAATGATGAGAGGTGTTGATACCCTTGCCAACGCCGTTAAGGTGACCCTTGGTCCCAAGGGACGCAACGTCCTAATTGAAAAATCGTGGGGTTCGCCTACTACCACAAAGGATGGTGTGACCGTAGCCAAGGAGATCGAACTCGAGGACAAGTTTGAAAATATGGGAGCCCAGATGGTCAAGGAGGTAGCTTCAAAAACATCTGACGTTGCGGGGGATGGTACAACTACAGCTACAATTTTGGCCCAGGCGATCTACCGTGAAGGCTCCAAGCTTGTTGCAGCGGGTGGCAACCCCATGTCAATTAAACGGGGCATAGATAAGGCGGTTGAAACTGCAGTAGGCGAATTAAAGAAGATATCAAAGCCAACAAAGGATAAAATGGAGATAGCCCAGGTGGGTATGGTCTCTGCCAATAATGACCGAACTATAGGCGACATCATTGCCGAGGCCATGGAAAAAGTCGGTAAAGAAGGGGTCATAACGGTTGAAGAAGCCAAAAGCATGGAAACTAACCTGGAAATCGTCGAGGGAATGCAGTTTGACCGTGGTTATCTGAGTCCATACTTTGTAACAGATGCTGATAAGATGGAGGCCCATCTTGAGGACCCCTATATTTTACTGCATGAGAAGAAGATCAGCAGCATGAAAGATATGGTTCCTATCCTGGAGCAGATAGCCAAATCAGGTAAGCCGCTTCTGATTGTAGCTGAGGATGTAGAAGGCGAAGCCCTGGCCACGCTGGTGGTAAATAAAATCAGGGGGACGCTCCATTGTGCCGCTGTGAAGGCCCCTGGTTTTGGTGACCGGCGCAAGGCGATGCTTGGAGATATAGCAGTGCTGACAGGGGGGCAGGTCATAAGTGAGGACCTTGGCCTTAAGCTGGAAAATGTTACCTTGAGTGACCTGGGTACAGCGAAAAAAATTACAGTCGACAAAGACAACACTACCATTGTGGATGGCGGCGGTAAGAGAAGCGAGCTGGAAGGTCGTGTTAAACAGATTAGAGTACAGATAGAAGATACAACCAGTGACTATGACCGTGAAAAGTTACAGGAACGTTTGGCCAAGCTAATCGGCGGTGTTGCCGTGATCAATGTTGGTTCCGCTACCGAGGCTGAGATGAAAGAGAAAAAAGCCAGGGTCGAAGACGCCCTCAATGCCACCCGAGCAGCTGTAGAGGAAGGAATAGTTCCTGGTGGCGGGGTGGCACTTGTACGAACTATACCGGCACTTGAAAAGCTCAAATTGGAAGGCGAGCAGCAATTGGGCGTTACTCTGATAAAACGTGCCCTTGAAGAGCCTGTCAGGCAGATTGCCAATAACGCCGGTTTCGAGGGATCAGTGGTGGTTCAGAAGGTCATGAGCGGAAAGGGGAGTTTTGGGTTCAATGCAGAGACCGGAGAATATGATGACCTTGTCAAGCTGGGTATCATCGATCCTACAAAGGTAACCAGGTTTGCGCTTCAAAACGCTGCATCCGTGGCAGGTCTCCTTATGACCACCGAGGCAATGATAGCTGAAAAGCCGGAAAAGAAGAAAACAGCTCCTGCCATGCCTACTGAGGATATGTACTAAAAACGGGAAACCAGAATTGCCGGGCGGGGAGTTTCCCCGGCCCGGAAACTATTACGGCTGAGCAAAAAGTTCAGATAGCTGGTAATCGAAGCTACCGGGTGTAGGACAGTGATATATAAAAATATGAAGGAACAGGAGATTTATTTTATAATATCTGCATGTTAGATATGAATCAAAATTAGAATTATATACATAGAATCTGCAATGTCCATAAAATGGATGGGATATTATTCGCAAATCCGGCAAAGTTTATGTTATTACTGGAAGCATGCCGGAATGCATTGATTGAACATCCATTTTTTTATTCTGTTTAAAAAATAAAGTATTGCAAAGAGAATTATATCTCGCGCATGATTATTTTTTTCTGTAGAGCGATAGATTTTCTTCTGGTGAAACATTAAACTCTTTAAAGGCCTAAAATAGGAACTTATAAACTTCTGGCTAATTCCCGTGGAGGAGAACAAAATCGTGCAGCGTCAAGAGATTGCCGGAATGACGAAGAAGGTTGATGGAACTGCCTCACAAAAGGATATAAAGGGATTACGGTTGAAAGATTCTGTGTCCCTTTCCGGTGGCCAAATACTGAATCAAATTCTTAGTGCGGATAGGCCCGAAGAGTTGGTAAATGAACTTTCAGATGAAGATTTCTACTGGCTTATAAAGAAGATTGGAGAAAAGGAATCTGTTGACCTTCTTGAATTGGCTTCTGTTGAGAAGTGGCAGTTTATACTTGATTTGGAAATCTGGATAAACGACCGCCTTGACATATCCCATTTTTCCCGCTGGCTTAGTCTGCTTGAACAGGCGGATTGCAGGAAGCTGGTCAGGTGGATGTTTGATAAAGGGGAATTTCTCGCATATTATCAATTTTTTAGGAGTATTCAGGTCATAGTGTTAGAAGACAAGGATGAGGCTCTGGACCTTCCGGATGGTTTTTTCACTCTGGACGGTGTTTTTCATATCAAGGTTATCGGCTCAGAACACCGTGAAAACATAGAAAATATTCTTCATGTCATGGCCGACGAGGATTTAAGTAAATACCAGGCTCTCCTGATCGGACTTGCAGGAGTTGTGCCTGCTGAAGTGGAAGAAGAGCTTTACCGGATAAGGAACGTACGCCTGGCAGAGCATGGGTTTTTGCCGTTTGAAGAAGCCATGGAGGTTTATTCTCCGTTAGACCCCGGTATCCTGAGAACAGAATCTTTAAAATCCCTGCCCGATATTATCAGTGTTCAGGGAGAGGATCACTCCCTGGCTCCTATAATCCCTCTCGCCCAGGCAGACACCCAGAATTTGTTTATAGAAGTTGCTAGCGGGATAAAAGACTCTGTATTGCTGGATCGTTTGAGACTTGAATTTGCAGGGCTCGCTAATCAGATTATTTCAGCAGAGAGACTGGTAGTTCATGACATCGAAGTGTTGAAAGAAGCGTGTAAAAAAACAGCCCGTATTGTTAATTTAGCGCTGGAAAAGGTCTCAGGAAGTAACACTGGCTCCGCAGTTGAGATTTTAAGGCGTTATTCGCTCCAAACTCTTTTCCGGGTAGGGGTGGGGGTAGTACTAAAACTCAAGTGGGAAGCGGAGCGCTGTTTAAAACAGAGCTGGTTTTATGGACAAGGGTTGGAATTCAGTTTCTGGGGCGAACCCCGGGGAAGGCTTCTGTCAGGGCTTTTAGCGAAGATACCCAGGTACTACATCGGATCAGGCGAAGGAGAGGAGTACAAAGACTTCGAGTGGCTTTCCGAACTGAACGAATGCCTGGAAGTGGTTCGCGGAATGATGGTGCTGGACGGATTGCTGGAAAAGATCGTGGAGTCTTACAACTTGAGAGAAGAAATCATACGTTCACCTGAAATAACCTTTCACCCTCTTCTTTTTAATCTCTGGGCACGACTTTTATTGAATTTAGCGCCCTCCTTTTCAGGGGTATCCTTAGAGCAGGCACAGAGCTTTTTCCTTAAACTGAGAGGGCGGAGCAAAAATGCTCCCTTCAGCATGGAGGGTTTCAGGAAAATTTTCATCAGGGATTTCATAAGGTTTGCAGCAGACGCCGATCACGATGCTGTTTCCATTCTTGAGAATACATTGTCAAGGGTATGGAACGAGTTTTGTGAAGAGTATGAATATTTGCCGGTAGATGATCTGGACAGCAGGTATTCGAAGTTCTTGACTATAGAAACAGACGTCTGAACACCCATTTGCTTTAAGTCCCATCAGACAGTCTCGCGCCGCAGGTGAGCCTGAGCAAGTTAAAAAATACAGGTCTGAAAAATTTAAACCTGAACATTTCCATAACCAGGGAGAGCCAGGCTTTCGCATAGAGGAGGTAACGGATGGATGAGACAGCCTTAAAAAAATTGCCTTTGTTTCTTCAAATTCTGGGTCTGGAAGAAGAACCAATGGGTGTCTTTTATACTGACGAGACACCTGCTCAAGGGTATACACCAAAACCTCTGGATCTGCCAACAAGGCAAAAGGAGCAGGAAAATAGTATCGACTGGGGAACGATATTCGGGACTTTTTCATGCGTTATAGGGAACATCTGGCGGGCCCGCAGAAAAAACTCGGCAGCCTACTTTGATTCAGAGAGATTTGGGTGCCCGGGCGGGGCCTTTTTTCTGGGTTTTCTGAAACCACAGACCGAGACCATTATCCATTATGTCTCCACCGGCATACCTGACATCATGAAAGGAGAATTGTACTGTGATTCGCCGGACGAATTAAGGCGGATTTTCGAGTATATTGATCCGAGACCCGCACCTCGAAGATACTGTGTTGTAAAACCCTTAAGTCTTTTCACAGATTCCGAGGCCCCGGAACTGATCCTCTTTTTTTGCAGGCCGGAAACCATGTCCGGGCTTCATCAGCTCGTGGCTTTTGTGACTCATGATCCCGAATCGGTTGTATCGCCCTGGGGCGCTGCCTGCACAAACCTTATCACCTGGCCTTTTCATTATATGGAAAAGGGTCTGGAGCGAGCAGTTCTAGGAGGGTGGGATCCTTCAGCAAGAAAATTTTTCAAGACCGATGAACTTAGCCTGAGCGTACCTTTTCATATGTTTCTAGGTATGCTGGATCGATTTCAGGAGTCTTTTCTTACCACAGGTACCTGGGAAACAGTCCAGAAAAAGATTGCCAGAAGTAAAAAGGCCTGGGGGGAAGGCAAAAGCGGCCGGAAATAAGCGGGAGATAGTTTTTTAAGGACCTGAGTAGCGGGTGCTCAAGTGGAATATTTTTGAATATATTCCCTGACGCGGATTTTTCGTACAGTGTTTTTGGAACTCATATATCGGACTTTACCGAAAACCGGCCTTTCCGGGCCCCAGGCCCTGTCATAGCGCCCCAGGACCCAGAATATCCCGCTGTAGGAGTTCGGGTCCCTTCCATCCAGGGCATACTTGTTGTTAAGTTGGATTAAAATCTTAAGGGCCTCTCTGGGAGAGGAAGACCATTCAAGAATTTTCTTGCCCCACAGCATACGCAGATAGTTGTGTATCTTGCCTTCCAGAACCAGCTGCCGTTGGGTGGAGTTCCATAAAGGGTCGTGAGTTTCTGCGGATTCCAACTGGTTTATTGTATAGAGGTAGGCCCTTGAATCCGTTTCGTGCCTGGCAAGTGTATCCAGGGCCCAGTCAGGGAGGGTTTCATACCGGTCATAATCCTGACGTCGGCTGCACATGTTAAAACCCAGTTCCCTCCAGGTAATCAGTTCATCCAGGAAGGCTTCTGCTGGCTCGCTCATTCCCCACCAGCCTGTGCGCGAGCCTGTCGCCTTGGGCGCCGGATCATCCATAGACCATTCCTCTCTAGCTGCGATCTCAAAGAAAATTTGATGAGGAGATATATGCCCGAAATGCAGATATGGCGACAAACCGCTCGTTCCCTGCTCGTCCGGGTGGTTTCGGTTTTCAGGGTAAGCGGATAAGCGGTTTTTAATAAAGGAGTGCATGATATTCTCCGCCTGACGTGGACCGCCCCTGAGCTCCACTGTCTGAATCGAATGGTCAATGGGTAGGGATGCCAGACTATTCCGGTTTCCTTCCAGAAGTGAAAGAGAAGCCGGGGGCCATTTTTTTTGAACCTCGCGAGGAAGAATTGCAGTTTCTGAAAGTGGGAGGTTCTTCAAAGGGTCGGCCATAGGTTTCAGAGAGAGATTGGGAGCGAGAACTTTTTGCAGGAATCGCCTGAATGAATAAGCGGTCGTAAATTCCCGGTCGGCCGTGTTTATTGGCAGGAGACCGTTGGAATCAACGATCTCCATGTATACAGGGATCTCCTGAGAAACTGAATTTATCATTCTGGGTATGAAGAAAGCGGGGAAATCATCTGTGACCAGCAAGCAGGCTTTCTGGGAAAGTGCTGCAAGCAACCCCTTATCTGCATCCGGCGCCGGTTCCACATATGGATAGTAAAGAGTTTTAGCCCCTGCGAAGCTGCGTGCGTTATCCACCATACCATCCAGGATAAAACGATGGAAACGTTCGCATGCCCATTTATAACCGACGCGCAAAGCCTCCAGTACCACAAGCGGTTTTTTGAGTTCCGCAGCTCTCTCGATTGCCCGCTGTAATGCGAAGTTCCATTTTGTGCGCCTGCAGGCTACCATCCAATACAGGATATAATCCGCCGAGGAATTAATCGGACGGTCATTCCCTTTACGAATTCGGGTTTCAGGGACTCTCGGCATCGAGTTAATATTTTTACAGTGTTGATAAATAGGTGAACTTTTCTACTTGGAAAAAAGACGTTGTGCCTTTCGCACCATAGCTTTTTTATGGTGAGAAGGTTTATAGTTCTTCGTAATAGGCCTCATCTATCCCATTCAAAAATAGAAACGAGCTTATTCGAATGCTCAGGATCTCGGCATCTGGATGGTCAAGAAATTCCTCCAAATGAGGGTGTCTCGCGAGTAAAAGGGATCGGGCAGCTTGCCTTTTTGTCTGGTCCACCAGCTTTTCAAATACGCCGTCAACTGTGATTGCCTGGGCTTCATCAAGCCTTTTGTGAGAAGCATGTTCCTCTCTGGTATCGATAAGCAGGCTCACGCAGGGGTTCTGAACCAGATTCCGGTATTTGGTGGTCTGTTTGTGGGTAACCATGTAGATTTCATTACATTCTTTATTGACGGCGTAAGCCATGAGTGAACAGTGTGGCATGCCTTCTGAAACTGTTGCAAGTACACAAATCTCCTTTGATTTCACCAGAGCCCTAATTTTATCCAGCATAGCGTTCTCCCTACCTACGTTTGCGGCTGGGCCTAAACCGGTTAATGAATATGTTTTTCAAGAGCAGATACGAAAAGATAGCATGAAACCGGAAAAGATGGAAAGCCGGAAAATAAAGAAAAGGAGCTCTTTTACGCAGATCTTTCCCGTTGTACCCGTACGACTTGCGTGGTATAAAAATAGGGTCTTACAAAACGAAATGGAAATTCGTGAAATGAGGAAGGCATGAAGGATGATATCAAATTGGGGATTAGCTCCTGCCTTCTGGGGCAGGAAGTACGCTACGACGGCGGACACAAGTTGGACCGTTTTCTGAGGGACACTCTGGGGAGGTATGTAAGCTATGTGCCTGTCTGCCCTGAAGTAGAGTGCGGTTTTGATACCCCGCGCGAGGCTTTCCGTCTGGTTGGTGATCCGGCTTCTCCCCGCTTTATAACTTCGCGGTCCCATCAGGATTTTACTGAAAGAATGAAGACCTGGGCAGAGAAAAGGGTGGCCGAGCTGGAAAAAGAAGGGCTTTGTGGATTTATTTTTAAAAGCAATTCACCCAGCAGCGGTATGGAGAGGGTGAAGGTTTACAATGAAAAAGGCGCACCCCAGAAGAAAGGGGTAGGTATGTTTGCCAGGGCCTTCATGGAGCACTTTCCATTAGTGCCGGTCGAAGAGGAAGGCCGCCTGCATGATCCCGGATTGCGGGAGAATTTTATTGAAAAAATTTTTGTGTTAAAGGAATGGCGCAAAATCTCTCCTGAAAAATTTGCATTAGGTGAACTGGTGGAATTCCACAGCAGGCATAAGTTCCTCATACTTTCTCACAGTGAGAAGCATTACCGCGAAATGGGAAGACTGGTCGCCCATGGGAAAGAGCTCTCCAGGCGGGAACTTTTCAAAAGATATGAAAATTTTCTCATGGATGCTATGAAACTCAAGACAACTACGAAAAAAAATACCAATGTGCTGCAGCACATGATGGGCTATTTTAAGAAAGAACTTTCACCTGATGAAAAACAGGAACTTCTTGAAATAATTAATGATTATCATAAAGGCTATGTGCCTCTTATCGTACCCGTAACCCTGTTGAACCACTACATTCGAAAGTATGAAAAGTCCTACCTTCAGGAACAGACCTACTTGAGCCCCCACCCTGTCGAGTTAAAGCTCAGAAACCATGTATAAGAGACCAGAAAGGCGTATGCCAAGCAGCTGTGTTATATCCCTCACTGGCCTCTTTGATTGAAGCAGGTATCCCCATAAAGGCCGGAACCTAATTCAGTCAATTATACCTTCACGCAGGGCTCTGTGTGTGGGGACAGGAATCGGATTGAAGGTATCCTTCAACGGATTGTACATCAGCCTGTAAGATCCTGAATTTCCCTGCTTTGCGATGAAATCCCAGCCGCGCATATGGTAAGGACATTCGTCATTAAAGCATATATACATAAATTCGTTGTCCCAGGTAAAAGCAAAGGGATTTTCAGGAACAGCCCATTTGAGCATTTTTTCCCCGCAGTAGGGACAGCATAGAGTATTTTTTACACTCTGTTTTCTCTTTTGCAGCTCTTGCTTATTGGGCCCGAAATCAAAACCCAGATTTACAACCGGTCTGGCCTGCTTTGAAGAATCTTGCCCCTTTTTATCGGCATAAAGAGCGTAAATAGGGTCGCTGGGGATTTTCATATGTGCGTATTTATCCTCTTTAGGGCGCGGTTTAGCTTTTGATATGAACAAAGCAGGCTTTTCGAAACATCCGGAGAGCCTGAAATAATCCTCAACCAAAAGAATCCTTTCCTCCTCAGTTGATTCCCGCCATATATTGACGACTTTTTCCGGAAAAAACCGGTTGGAAAATATGACCAGGAATAGTCCACCAGGCTTGAGAATTCTACCTACATCCTTGAAGACTTCAACAGGCTTTGTCATGTAATCCACAGATACGGTATTGAGTACAGTGTCAAAGGTATTATCGGCAAAGGGCAGTTCCGGGAACTTGTTTAGATCGTGGATCACGGTCTCCGAGTATACTGCATTTTTCTCCAGCTCGTTTTTGTTCAAACCAAGGCCGACTACCCTGGACGGTTCCGAATATTTGGGAATGTGAGAATCCCATGATCCCATAAGATCCAGTATCACAGGTTTTTCTTCAATTATGAGGGTTCCTATAATTTTTTCTACCGTTGAAAGAGCCAGGGAATCCAGATGGTTAACAAAGCGGTCAGTGTCGTAAAACCGGCTGTCATCAGAGGGATCCAATCTTGAAAAGCCCCATTTTCCAACAGGAAGGCTCATGCAGGAATTTTCTTTTTTATTCAATGATATTTCCATTTTATCCTCCATAAAAAAAGCCGGGAAAGCAGCAAGCTTAACCCGGCTCGTGACCCCAAACTCTGGGCAGGTTAATTTCTAAATTTGGCTATTTCTATTAAAATAAACATGGATACCTATCTGTCAATATTGATTTTTTGCAGGGGCCCGTTTGCACCCTTATTGTGGTGCCTGTTTTTCAGGCCCAGGTTTTTAAATCAATGTAAAAACAGTATATTCGGACAAATATTTGACTTGTATAAATTAACATAAGCATAGATAATATTACTTAATATAAACAGTTACAACCTTTAGAATGTATGGAGGAGCTTTATGAACCAGAAACCGGTGCTGGTTACAGGTGCGACAGGATATGTAGGGGGTCGGCTGGTTCCCCGCTTGGTCTCCTCCGGTTACAGGGTGAGGGTTATGGCTAGATCCCTAGCCAAAATTCAATGCCGTCCCTGGGCCGGCAATAGTCTGGTTGAGTTAGCCCAGGCTGATGTGTTTGATATTGAGTCTCTTTGCAAGGCCGCAAAGGGCTGTTGGGCAGCCTTTTATTTGGTTCACTCAATGAATCCACAGCACAAGGATTTTGCCAGCGCCGACCGAAAAGCGGCACAAAACATGGCTAAAGCTGCTTCTCTAGGTGGCCTGGAAAGAATCATTTATCTGGGAGGACTAGGCGATGACAGCCCCCTTTTGAGCAAGCATCTTCGTTCCAGGACCGAAGTGGCCGACATCCTCGGTTCAGGACCGGTACCGACAACTTTCCTGAGAGCGGCTATGATTTTGGGTTCCGGTGGGGCCTCCTTTGAGATGCTTCGTTATCTAGCTGAAAGACTTCCTGTAATGGTGACCCCCAGATGGGTTCGTACTCCGTGTCAGCCGATTGCCATAAGAAATGTGCTTTATTATCTTCAGGGCTGCCTTGAATCGGATGCTACCAAAGGAGAGACTTTTGATATCGGCGGCCCTGATATACTTTCCTATCAGCGTCTCATGGAAATCTATGCCGAGGAGGCAGGCCTGCACAGGCGTTTGATCGTTCCTGTTCCCTTTCTTACCCCCTCTCTGAGTTCCTACTGGATCCACCTGGTCACCCCGGTACCAGCCTCTATTGCGAGGCCTCTAGCGGAGGGTCTGCGCAATCCTGTAGTATGCAAGGAAAATCGAATCAGGTCCATTTTACCCCAGAAACTCCTCACCTGCCGGGAGGCCATAAGTCTGGCACTGGGAAAAACGAGGCAACAGAGCGTGGAGACATGCTGGTCTGATGCAGGATCTCCTGAAGTGCCCGAGTGGTTATATTGCGGAGATGCGGTCTATGCGGGAGGCACCATTTTTGAGTCCGGATACCGAGTGATACTGTCGTGTGAGCCGAATATACTATGGCAATGGATTGAAAGGGTTGGGGGCTACCAGGGATGGTATTTTGGAGGGTTGTTATGGCGGTTCAGGGGCATAATAGACAGGCTGATCGGAGGAATCGGTTTGCGCAGGGGACGCCGCCATCCCACTACCCTTTACATTGGAGATGCCGTTGATTTCTGGCGGGTGTTGGAAATTGAAGCCCCTCGGCGACTGGTGCTTTTGGCTGAAATGAAATTGCCGGGTCAGGCTACACTCGAATTTGATATCAGGGCATTGGGAAAAGAGAAGACCGAACTTAAGCTGAGCTCGAGGTTTTTTCCAAAAGGATTATTTGGAATACTTTACTGGTACAGCCTTTATCCTTTGCACCAGCTGGTATATAAGGGCATGTTAAAAGGGATAGAAAAGAAGAGCGGAGCAAGAATTATTGCCGGTCCGGACCGGTTCGCCCCCAGGCTGGAACATGTGTGTCATTTTGATTTCGAAAAGTCTGAAAAAAGGTAACCTCGTTAAAATTATTTTTTTTGAGTCAGACAGTCAATAAACATAAGCAACTGAAATTCGGTTGAAAAAATCCACCGTCCTTTCAAAGTCAAGGTAGTGATTTAATTGTCATGAGAGCCATTTTCCGGCATAATAAGCCAGGCCGGAAACAAGGGAGCAGAGAAAGCCACCCCATATAATGTCGACTACAGTCAGGCTAATTGACCAGTCCCTCAGCGTGGCAAGATTGGTTAAGTCATACGTGGCATAGGTGAAAAAACCAAAAAGACCTCCTAAGAGGAGGGCCCTTGCCAGTGACTCCTTCTGGAGTGCTGGAACAACTGCAAAGATCAATATCCCTATGACATACACAAGGTAGAAGGCAATGGCCACTTCCCATTTTACATTTGGGCGCATCAGACCTTCCAGTTTCTCTCTATAAAAGCCTCGGGCCACAATACCCAACCAGAACATATCAATAATGAAGAAGAGTGGCGTGACAACCAGATAGAGTTTTACATAAAAGTTTATTCCCATAATGTGGTCTCCTTTCCTAAGAGCAAATTGTCTCTTTTAACCTTTATTCAGCACTTGTCTGATTAGCGCAACTTCCGAATCTTTCTTCTTCCAGATGGCATTTATCCACCGTGCCACTGATTGAAAGTCATTCGCCTGCGGTATTTTCTCCTGAGTATATTCCTTTACCTCAACAATCACCCTGGGACATTGCCCGCAGATAAAATTCCAAAAGTTCGGACGCAGGCAGCCATAGACAATGGTGACGTCCAGTATAGTATGAATCTCCTGCCCTAAAAATTTAAGGATAGTCGTAATTCCCCCTGCCCGCGGTTTCATAAGGTGTTCGAATGGGGAGTTCTGGTTTTTTGCCTTTTCATCAGAAAAGCGGGTGCCCTCAACCAGATTGACAACAGAGGCCGGATATCTCCTGAATTTGTCCAGGGCCTTTTCGATTGTCCAGGAATCGCCGCGAATCTTATCTTGAGCCGATTCAGGACCTCCTGTAAACCCCCGTCTTAGGAAGGGGAAATCATAAGCGAGACAGATGAGACCCACTACAGGGAGGTAGATCAGTTCCCTCTTGACGAGAAATTTCGGGATTGGCGCCTTCCAGTTGAAAATGTGCTGCAGAATGAAAATATCGTTCCAACTCTGGTGGTTTGCTATGATCAGATAAAACTTTTCAGGATAGAGCTTTTTAACTCCTCTAATCTCCAGTCTTATGCCGATTATGTGGAAAAGTAGAATGTCGTCAAACCACACCGCAATGTTATACACCAGCCCCATAAGCCAGGATAAAAGGTCCTGAAACCTTTTCAGCGGAACTAATAATTTGATAAATGACATGATGATGACCGGGATCAACCAGAAGCTGAGATTAATCACAATATAGAGAAAGGCCAAAAATCCTCTGAAATGGGACAGCTTTTGAGTGTGCTTCACCGAATATATTCCTCTATAGGAGAGATTAAAAATGATCTGGTATGGTAAAAGGCCGCTTCTAGGCGCTATTACAGACACTCTCAGCCTGATAGAATTCTGCGGACCTAGGGACTTTAACTCCTACCCGCATCCCCTTTTTTTGGGCCCGGGCTTTTTCCGGGGAACCACGGTATAAAAGGGCTGGTCCTCTTTATATATTCCTGATATTCCGGTCGCCTTTCAGATATGTCTTTTTCGAGAAGAGTGACACCAGAGACACGAAGGAGCAAAAATGTTATGAGAACAGGGCTGATCAATGTCCAGAAATTTGAGGTATTCGTTATTGAGATAATAAAAAGCCCCCACCAGACCAGTGCCTCACCGAAATAGTTGGGGTGCCGTGTATAGGCCCAAAGGCCCGTATTCATTACTTTTCCATGGGAATCGGCTCTAGATTTAAATTTACTGAGCTGCCAGTCTCCAATTGCCTCAAAAAGAAACGCAAATATCCAAATAATCAACCCCAAAGCATCCAGAAAAACAAACTCGGCGGGTAAAGGTGAACTCATAGCTGCCTGAACTTCAAGAGATATCAACCACAGCAGGAGTCCCTGGAGGAAAAAGACCCTGAAAAGGCTGATCCACCAGAAATTATTTCCATATTTAGACCTCCACGCCATATACCGGCGGTCTTCTCCTTTTCCGAGATTGCGTGCTGCAATATGTATGGCAAGCCTCAGACCCCAGGCGGTTACCAGAATAGAGACCAAAAGTTTTCTCCCCTCGAATCCGGAAGCCGTAAAATAGGTCAGCCACGCGACCAATATAAAGCCGGGGCCCCAGAAGATGTCGATTATACTGGCATCTTTAAGCCTAAGGCTGAACATCCACAGGCATAACATGAGTGCCATCACACAGAGCAGGTTTAGCAGATATATATTTAAAGGAAGGTGTTCCACAGTAGTCCCCAAAAACTTATTTCATGAGGTAGGCCCTGTTGCAATCCAAAAGAGTTGCGGACGCCGTCAATTATGCCGCTTTAGATGTATTTTTGTCCAGAGAATGAAATTGAAAGATGAGCGTGGGAACTAGAATATCCATGGTCTGAGAAAAGATTCTGGCTGTAAAAAATGAGAAAGTCAAAAGAAAATTTTGTCTCAATGCAGCATTAACCGGTGATTTTATGACTTGCTCCAGGATTTTCCATGGTTATTTTGATAATATGTCAGGCAGGCCAGATAAGGTAAAGGCGAGGTTGCCGACTATCCCCTGACCTTTTTGCCGTCAATTTCTACAATAGTTTTTGAATAGGTTTGTTTTTGTATAATCTTGCCATCTTTGAAATGCATGACGTCAACTCCTCTGCGTCTTTCAGCGCTGCCTTCATACCCTTTTTCCAACGAAGGCCAGTTAAGGCTCCATTGGTAAAGGACTTTTTGTTCCTCTTCATCTATAAAGAGATCTTCCTCGGTAAACTTAAACCCGCCATGGTTCTCAAACCAGGGAGCCCAGGCCTTTCTAAGGTTGGTTTTCCCCTTTGCCTGTCCTCCTGTCCAGTTTTCAAACAGGATAGACTCATGAAATAGGTCCATAACGCCATCCAGGTCATGATTATCCCAAGCCATGTTCCACTGAGTCAAAGCATCTCTTATTTCCTTTTTTGAAAGCAGCATATTTATGTCCCCCTTATGAATAATGAGAAGAGTGAGTACCTTACATATAATATTCCCGGAACTCCATATCCAGAATAATGGGTTATGGGTTGCGATCAAAAAGTCAATCCTGTATTCTTATAGGAATGGATATATGTAGACATAAAAACCTGGTCCTCCTGGAAAAGCAAGGAAAAAAATTTCGCTGTCGACATTGCCAGCTCACAATAGAGGAAAAAGAGCTGGGAAACGGGTGCTGTCCTGAGTGCCAGGAAGTCTACGGAGTGAAGCGCAGGGATTTTGAAGAAGTCAAAACAGGAGACGAGAGTGAGGTGGTATACCGCTGTGAGGATTGCGGAACGCTCGTCACCATAAGGTGAGATAGTATGCAGGGGCCAGGATATTTAAACTTGTATGTTTTTTGTCCACCAGGTCCAAGGTCCTTCAAGCAACCGGTTATTGAATTTTTAAAATACAATATGCATAGCCGGCCGGGGACTCTAATAGCAAATTAGGATATCTGCTGTGAACAGAGCTGCTTCACAATACCACCGGGATACAAGTTATGAGCGCGGACAGATTGATGCCCATTATCTTGACTGGCCGAACCAGCCAAATGTCTTTAAAATGTATAAAGGCATAAACCCAATACTGCTGCCTGGAAATCCTCCTCTTCTAAAGCGAAACCTGTTATCAATTCTAAAAGAGTCAGGCATCGATTCGAGTTCACGAAATATTGGTATTAGCGACCTGGACTTGATCCTTCATTTGACTTACAGCCTTACTGCCAAGGCGAGGCATCCGGGAGGAGACTTCTATTATAGAAGTGCCGCCTCCGCAGGTGCCCTTTATCCGACCGAGTTATATGTAATAAGCACCGGGATAGATGGTCTTAGTGATGGACTCTTCCATTTTGATATCTCGCGACACTCCCTATTCCCTTTGAGAACAGGAGACCTCACGGATAGCATCGGCGGACTAATTTTCAATTCTTGTATAAAACCGGGTGCGCTCACCTTTATTCTTACAGCTATCTATTTTAGAAGTTCATGGAAATACCGGGATCGGGCTTATCGTTACAACCTCCTTGACACGGGTCACGTCATAGAGAACCTGTATATTGCCATGAAGGCCCTCGAAATTCCCCTTGCAGTTTCCTATGACTTTAATGATGTCGGGATAAACAGGCTGATCGGAGTAGATAGTAAAAAGGAAGTAGCTTTGGCGGTCGCTGCTAATAGCGGTGCAGGAGCTAATTCAGATCAAAGAATTTATAGTGAAATAGATAAATTGCCGGAGAATATTCTTAATACCAGCATTGTATCAGATCACGAGATAGAATATTCGGCAATACAAAACATTCATAAGGCAGGAGAGATGTACCGGCAAAAAGAAGCTCTGAGCCAGAATATCCTGCCAATTCAGGAGTTAATACCCGAAACCTGGCATGATCTGCCTGATTCACCATCCTATGCTGAATGTGTTAATTACCCTGGTTGTCTTTTTCTACGACGCTCGAGACGTAATTTTGTCAATGAGCCTATAGGTAAAGACAAGTTGTATTTACTCCTTGATTCATTGTGTTCAGATGATCCTTTAAATTTGGGAGAGAAACCTGCACAGTCTAATTCATTATGTATCGGATTCCTCACCAAGAACATTGAAGACATACCTTCGGGACTGTATGTTCTGGATACTGTGAATAGAAGATTCGGAAAAGTATTTTCCGGTTCCTTTATACAAAGTATGTCCCGTGTATGCCTTGATCAGGAATGGCTTAGAAATGCCTCGGTCCATTTTGCCTTTATCAGCAATTTGGATTTTCTGGAAAGGATATGGGGAGCAAGGGGTTACAGATATGCCATGATGACCGCCGGTCGTATGGGGCAGAGAATATATCTGGTTGCGACTTCCCTTGAACTCGGCTGTTGCGGAATAGGCGCGTTTTACGACAGCGAAGCAGCAGAGCTGATAGGTCTGGAAGGTTCGTCGAAGCTCCTGTATCTGGTGGCGGTGGGCAAGGTGAAGCGTTTGCAGGCCGCTTAAAAAAAATAAAAGGCCCCTCTTGTTATTCTGTCGGCGGTTTTGCCGGCATCACTCTAAAGCCTGGTGTTAATAAAATGGAAGAAGCAAAACCTGATCCTGAGGTGTTAATCCGGCTGGCAGAAGAGCGCATGCCTTATGGAAAGTATAAGGGACGTTTGCTTTTAGATCTTCCTGGTCCTTATTTAGACTGGTTTGCAAAAAAAGGGTTCCCTGAAGGAAATCTGGGCAGGCTGTTGCAGACACTCCACGAAATAAAAATCAATGGACTGGAATACCTCTTAAAACCCTTTAAATCTCCGGGCGGTGATAAATAATAAACTCACAAACTTTCTATAATGATACTATCCGGTCATGAACGGTTCCAGTTGCCTTTACAGAAGTTATATATTTCTGTTGGGAAGTACCCAGAAAAAAATGATAGGTGAAACGGGAGTTATTCCCTTGACAAATAAAATTCCATTGGATATTTAGAGCGACTATATAGAAATGTGGTAAGAAGCCGCAATTATAAGTCAACAACGTCAAGAGGGTCAATTTAAACAAGCCAGGAAGGCAGGTGCGGAAAGAATTCTGCAAATGCTGACGTGGCTTTTTTTATTGGGCTTGATACATTCAGATGTAACGCTTTTAGGGGGACTTTTTTCAGTCTTAAATAACGTCCCGGGTTTCGACTCGAACGTTTAATAAAAACACAAGGCCACGAAGGTCTGGGTTCCTGAAGGGACACCGGCCTGCGTGGCCTTTTTTAATTAGGAGCATATTTTTGAATAAATGATCAGTTGCGCATCAAGTTTACATGGATGGGTTAATAAGAATATCAGGAGGTTATGGATATAATGAAAGCATCTACAGGAAGAATAGTTTTACCATATGTAGCAGTGATGGCCGGCTTTCTTATATGGCTATGCGGGTTTTCCACAACGCCCAGGGCTGAAGAAAGGTCTTTACCTGAAGCATATAATATTGGGAGCATAACGGTCATGTCCCCTCAGCCTGGTGTGGAAATTACCACGGATAAAACCATTATCCGTATAGAAGATTTTAAAAAGCCAGGCGAGGTGCGCACGCTCACGGATGTGCTTACCGAGATAGGGGGCATAGATGTACAGCGGTCAAACCCGCTAATGGCCGGGCCCGGAGACGAGGTCTCGATCAGGGGGCTTAATGAGGGCAGAATGGTTATCGAGATTGACGGAAGGCGGGTCAATCACACCGGGCATTACGGCAGATATATTGTCGATTGGTCAACATTGAATATGGATGATGTCGATCGTATAGAAATAATCCGCGGAGGGCATTCAGTTTTACACCCGTTTGCTATAGGGGGCGTCATAAACATCGTAACAAAGAAAGGGAAAAAGACACCTGAAAAAGAAGCTAAGGCCAGGGTAAACGCCGGATATGGAAAGTACAACACCTGGAACACATCGGCCTCGGTGAGCGGAGGAGCCTGGGACCTGGTAGGGTTCAATTTTTCGGGGAGTAAGCAGGAAACGGATGGTTACCTCAGGAATAATTTCCAGGAAACCGACAGCATTAACGCACATCTTACCTTTTTTCTCCCCGGCGACTCCACGCTCGAGTTAGGGGTCAAGCGTTCCGAGGTGCTTTACGGTTTGCCCGTGATCAATGATCCGGCAAGGGCTGATTACGATAGTGACTATCCTACTTATTTCGCGGGCAGGGATCAGCTAAGGCACCTTGACTGGCCCCAGTTTCCAGGCACTAACACCCCTCAATGGGAAAAAGACACCACTTACCTGGACGCTATCTTGAGCATATCCACGGGTATGGGTATGGCAAAGGTTCACTATTTCGAGACCGTGGGAAGGCGGTGGACAGACCTCTACAACGCCGCCGGTGCATTTGAAAGAGATGTATTTGTGGATGACAGGACACAGGGTGTGATTGCCGAATACAGGGATATTGATATTTTTGACGGCCACAAAATAACCGCTGGACTGGAATGGCAGGAACTCGGGTGGCCGGCCAGCGATCCGATAATATACAAGGTGCAATCCGCATATGTTCAGGATGTCATCAGTGTCGGAGAACGATGGAAATTTACCCCCGGTGTTCGTTATTATCACGTCAATATGGATACCTACTATGCCAGATTCGGTGCAGGGTGGCCTGTAGAGGGTAAACAGCAGACCGAATCGGGTTACTATCCAAGCCTGAAAATTGATTTTCAGGCGGACCCTGACACGGCAGTCTATGCAGCGGTGAGCCGTTCCTACCGGCTTCCATGTCCTTGAGACTATTACTGGTGGGCGCGGTGCGCGTCCGTTGCTAACCCTTCGCTCGATCCAGAATCTGCATGGGAATATGAAGCCGGAATGATTCGGGACTTCAAGCCGGTAACACTGAGGGGAGCTGTATTTTACTATGATATTCAGGATTTTATAAATGATAACGGTATAACCGCGGCAGGGGCTCTGGGCCCTGCATTTGGAAGTAACTGTCTTTATAACATCGATCATTTTGAACTTTACGGTGCCGAGCTCGAAGCAGCCATACATATCGGCAAAAAATTTCGGGCTACTGCGGCTTATATTTATCAGGAATATGATGTTACTAATACGGGTTTTGAGGCGGGTTTCACCTATTACCTTCCTGCACTGCTCCCTAAACACAAGGTAAAGTTGCTTGCGGGTTATAATATATGGCCTGACTCGTGGATCCAGCTGAGTTCCCGTTACGTGGGTGAGCGGGGCACCCAAAGAGGAGGGAAGCTTGACGACTATGTAACATTTGACCTGGCTTTTGAGCAGATTCTCACATTCCAGGCGAGAAAATACAAAGCGGAATTTTATGTAAACAACCTTACCGGAACAGACTATCAGGAGATATCTGGCTACGATATGCCGAAGTACATATGGGGTTTCCAGGTGGGGGTACAATTCTAAATTACACGGGAGAAATCTAGAATGAAGAAAGCTGGAAAATTATTTTTGGTAATATCAATATTTTTGGCAACAGTATGTTTTGTTGCGATTTTACATGCAGAAGCCTGGGCCAGAGGTCATTTTTATGTAATAGGCACGGGCCCGGCAGGTCCTGAACTGGCGACTCTTCAGGCTCTTGAAACAATAAAAAGAATGGATGTAATCGTTGCACCCAGGGACCATTTAAAACTTTTTTCAGAATATACCAGGGATAAACCAATATTATTTGATCCCTGGACGGGCATCTGGGATTATAAGGGGAAGCCGCAATGGAAGCTGGAAAATGAGGAAGTGGCTAAGTTCAGGGTTGAAAGGTTCAGGATCAGGGATGAGCGTATCCAGAAATTCAATGAGCTGCTTTCCGATGGCAAGGATATCGGATTGCTTGATTCAGGCAACCCTTGCCTTTTCGGGCCCAGCCACTGGTATGTAGAAGCGCTGGATCCTGAAGACGTAGTCATAATCCCTGGTATGGGATCTGATGCAGCGGCCATGGCCGCTCTGAAAAGAAGCACTATCCCTTCACATGGCACACGCTTTGTGCTTCAGTCATCACCCTTTTTACTCGCAGGATGGAATATGAAAGATCGACAGCTCCTGGAGGAACTTTCAAAGTATGAAACCACAATGATACTTTATATGGCTTTGTGGCAATCGGAAAAGTTGTTTGAAATCTTAAAAAAAACACTTCCTTCGGATATGCCCTGTGCAGCGGTCTACTGGGCCGGGTATCCCGATCGGGAGAGAGTCCAGAGAGGAACTATCGGAGATATGGCTGAAAAGCTCGCCGGGGAAAAGGAAAAATACATGGGTCTGCTCCTGATAGGTCGTTATCTCAATGGCCAGCCCTATGAATCCGCCATGATAAAAGCACAGGAGGAGTTAAAAAAGTAATTTTTCTTCCTAGATATTATTTTGCCTGGCATATATCTGAATAAATGAACCAAACGAAACCATATCTAAAATGAGAGAGGATGTTATAATGAAAAAAATAGTATCAATTATATTCGTTCTGGCTGTTTGCCTTTATGCCTCTGGTGCGAGTGCTCACTATCGGTGGTTTAACATAGATAATGACACGCCGAAACAGGGAGAGAATGTGACAATAGAGATAGGTTGGGGGCACAAATTCCCGAAGGATACTACTATTGAAAAAGGAATGCTTAACAATGTATACGCCTTGAATTCAAAAGGAGTACGCCTTCCTCTGAAACAAAAGGGGGTCAACCTGTTTGAATTTATTGCCCCGAAGGAAGGTCCATACACGCTTCACGCCGATGTCCATTCAGGATTTGTAAGCAAGACAACAAAGGGGTACCAGCTTCAGTCTAAAAAGGGCCTTGATAATGCAGTCTTCTGTTTTCAATACAACCTTATGGCCAAGGCCTTTTTAATCGTAAAAGATAATTTAGAGAGATCTTTCCAGGCAGTTGATGCCCCACTTGAGATAATCCCTCAGAAAACTCCCCAGCTTTTAAAAACAGGTGACTACCTTCCGGTAAGGATCATTTTTAAGGGGAAGCCTCTCTGCAGCGCAGAAGTCAATGCCACATATGCAGGATTTTCAGAAAAACCCAGCACCTTTGCGCAAACAGCGAAAACCGATGATCAGGGTGTTGCAAGGCTGAAAATTACAGAAAAAGGGGGCTGGTTGATTAATGTCAATCATGAAGTTCCTTATCCGGACAGGACCGAGTGTGACAAATATAAGTATAATGCAAGTTTCACCTTTAATGTAAGGTAAGAAGATGCGGTTTAAAATACCACGACAGAAGTATTTAAAAGTCTGCCTACTGCTTTTGATATTATTTTTTGCAGGCACGGCTCACGCTCATACCTATCGGGTTCCAGTCGTCGTTGATACAGATATGGCCCTGGATGATATGCGTGCCCTTACTATGCTCCTGAATTCTCACATGGCAGACGTGAGGCTTATAGTTACATCCGACGGTGTTACTTCACCACTTAAAGGAATTCAGAATCTTGCCGGGTTGATGAATCGGATAGGAAGAAACGGTATTCCGGCAGCCACAGGGAAAATATCAGTCAAACCAGTTCCTCCATGGAGAGATCTTTCTGAGAACGCCCTGGGACCCCTTAATAAGGTTTTACCCTCAAAATGGTTAAATCAAGGGGCCGCAAGTGAGATCGTGAGAGTACTCAACGGCCTGGAGAAAAAAGTAGTGTACCTGTGTCTGGGGCCCCTTACAAATCTCGCCGATGCCCTAGAATTAGATCCGCGAATCGCTGGTAAAATATCCCGTCTAATTTACTATGGAGGGCATCCGAATGACCGTGATCCCGGGTGGAACACAGAGAGAGATCCAAATGCAGCCCTCACTGTCTTCCAATCAGGCCTGACAATAAATACTATGCATATGGCGCATGAAAAACTCCTGAATTTTGATACAGAGATATGGCAGCGGATAAATGAGATGGAGTCCAATCCGGCCAAAGTGGTCACAGAAATGCACAGCAAGCCGGGAATAAGAAAGAGGATAATGCAAGGTCATTTTCGAATTTGGGATGAAATGGCGGTAATATATCTTAACAGACCTTCACTTTTCCACTTCAGTCCTTCTTCAACTCACACACATGTCATGTCCCTCGAATCATTTAACCGAAAAGGGGTTATTGAAACGTATTTCAGCCTGTTGGGGCATGCAGCAGATTTCCATCTTAGCTCAAGGCAATCGGTGGTCTTAAAAAAATTTCCTACAGATTCAAGCCTGTTCAGGGAAGATGTAAAACCCCGTGTAAAGGATATCATAGTCAGATATGGACTGGAGGAATGGAAGGCATGCTTTCTTACAAATGAATTTCACAGACATCTAGGTATTTATTCCCTGATAGGGGCGAAAATGGGAGTACGAGCAAGGGAACTCCTTGGAGCACCTTTTGATGAGTTAACTGTAGTGTCATTCGCGGGGGGCGACCCTCCACTAAGTTGTATGAATGACGGCCTTCAGGTGTCGACGGGTGCTTCTCTTGGAAGGGGTACTATAGAAGTATCCGTTATCAATTCAAGACCGGCCGCACTTTTCTCGCGTGACTTAAAAAAACTCACTCTATCCCTGAAACCTGAGATTATTAGAAAAATACAGAAGGATATAAAGAATGCATTAAGGGAATTCGGAGGTTTAAACAAGGACTATTTTTCTCATATACGAGCCCTTTCAATCCGATACTGGTATGAATTTGACCGGAAGGAGATATTTGAGGAGGTCATGGAATAGCCCAGTTCAGGAGAATTTTTACGTTGAGGGTTGTTTGCTCCGGCAAATGAGCTATATTTGAATTTGTTGATCCTTGTAAATAAATTTTATAATAATATTTTTCGTGGCTATGCTAATTGCAAATCATTCGTTTATTATCTAAGATGGCAGATAAAGACAGGTTGATAAAAAGGGATAAATGGGAGGGGCAATGGATCTTAAAGAATATTTTGAAAATTCAGAAGGCACGGGGGTCCTGGCGACTGCCGATGACCACGGACGGGTTGATGTAGCCATATATTCAAGGCCGCACTTCATGGACGACGGCACCTGCGCCTTTATTATGGCCGATCGTCTGACCCACCAAAATATACAGCTCAATGACCACGCTGCGTTCCTTTTTATTGAAAAAGGGCCTGGGTATAAAGGCAAGAGACTCTTATTGACTAAAATACGAGAGGAGCAGGATACCGATTTACTTTATTCTCTTCGAAAAAGGCACCCTTCTGAAAAGGAGGAAGGGAAACCACGTTTCCTGGTATTTTTTAAAATCGATAAGGTGCTCCCCTTAGTAGGTGCAGTAAAACTTTCAGACCTCTAGCTTTAGAGCCAGAGAAAAGGTATTGTTGGATCAATTTTGATCCTCTAACGATCCTATTCCATCTACTATATCGATCTGTAAAAAGTCAGCGGCCTAATAAGAATGAATAAAACCACCTGATAAATAACGAGGTGGTTTTTTTCTTTAGAAATTTAAAAAATATACCGATCCTCTTGACAACCCGAAAAAGCGGATTATTTATTGTGTAATGATAGCAGTTGATTAAAAACCTTCAACAACAAACTTCTAAAAATAATTGATACAAATTATCGGGTTTGGCTTTTAGTAGGTTACTTATGGGGCTACCTAATTTGACACTGAATAACAATAAACAACGATGCAAGAAAGGAGGGATGTATCATGTTGTTTAGAGAAAGAAGTGATTGGCCTTCATTGGGCTGGAGAAATCCATTTGAAGAACTGGATCGCCTGAGAAGACAGATGGACTGGCTCAGTAGCGGACTTTCAAGGGGATTTTCAACAGAGTCGACATCCGGTGTTTTTCCTCTGATGAATGTCACTGAGGACAAAGACAAATATTACGTGCGCGCTGAACTCCCTGGACTTAATGCTAAGGATCTGGACATATCCGTAACAGGCGACTCCCTTTCTATCTCTGGCGAAAGGAAGCTTCCTTCTGAAGATGAAAATGCACAGTATCATCGAAGGGAAAGAGAGGCCGGTAAATTCAGCCGGGTTGTCACTCTTCCTGCCCAGATAGATACGGGTAAGGTTGAAGCCCGCTGTTCTGACGGTATTCTCACAGTAATTTTACCCAAGGCAGAAGCTGCGAAACCAAAGCAGATTTCGGTTAAAGCATCTTGATTTAATATTGTGGAGGAAAGGAGGTGTACTGGATATGGCAGGTACAGAAACCAAGGCTCTTCAGGCAAAGGAAAAGGCGGAAGTGACCACGCTGGCTGAACAGACCCGGCCGGGATTGGTCTTTATACCGGCAGTCGATATCTTTGAAACCGACAAGGAGATAACCCTGCTGGCCGATATGCCTGGCGTAAAAGCCGGGGATTTGAACATTGACCTGCATGAAAATGTTCTCACGCTTGACAGTGAAGTTAAATCTCCTGAGGGTTCGGAAGAGGTTGATGTTCTCAGGGAATATCGTACAGGCAAGTATTACAGGCAGTTCACAGTTTCAAATGTTATTGATCAGGCAAAAATTGATGCAGAAATGAAAGACGGCGTACTTCGGTTGAGACTTCCAAAGGTTGAGGCTGCCACGCCTCGCAAGATAGCTGTAAAGAGTTCGTAAGAAAACAGCTGAACTTTAACGGGCACAAGGAGAAGTGTATTGACAACCATTGAACCGAAAGGAGAGAAACTCAGAAAAGCGGTGAAATGGATATCGTCGGAGCGGCTTGAAGACGAGGAGAAGACACTTGACTCCCTTGTCGGAGAAGCCGCTCTGAGATTCAACCTTTCACCAAAAGAAGAAGATTACCTGAGAACTTTTTATTCTAAAAAAGATTGATATTATGAAAATGTTATAGAAAAACATTTGGGAAAGCAGGCTGATGACATAAGGAAATTCCGGCTACTACAGGCAGACTCTGTTTGTCGTGGTAGCCGTTTAATATGAATGCTTTGAGTTGCTTTTAAAGAACTTGTTATCATTCGATAACAAGTTTTTTAAATTCAGGGGGCCGCTTTTCCAAAAATGATGCAATTCCTTCCTTGAAGTCATCACGCAGAAGGCTTTCATCGATCAGCCTAGTAGTTTCCTGCATTGCTTTACCCAGCTGCATGTTGAGATGGCGATAGACCTGCTGCTTCATTACCATAAGCGATGCAGGCGCTGCGCTCCTTGCCAGGTTTTCAACATAATCGAGTGATTCAGCTACCAGCCTGTCGGGGGCTGATATTCTGTCAACCAGGCCTATCTTCTCCGCTTCAGCGGCATCCAGTTTTCGAGAAGTCCATAGAAGGTCGAGGGCCCTGGAAGGATTTAGTATCCTGGGGAGAATCCAGCTTTGACCATGTTCGGCAATCAGCCCCCTGGGAGAAAATGAAGTCATAAACTTTGCATTCTCCGAAGCAAAACGCATATCGCAGAAGAGGGCGAGAGACATTCCGAAACCGACGCAGATACCATTAACGGCAGCAATTACCGGCTTTCTAATAGAAAAAAGGTATGTAAGACCCTCTGTGAAATTGTCACCCATACTCTTGTCTCCAGGACCTGCTTTGAGTGTATCCGATTGACTTCCTTTCCCGCTTTCCTGAAGAGAATTCAAGGATTTCATATCCACGCCCGAGCAGAAACCCCTGCCCTTGCCCGTGACTATTATTCCTGTCACGGCCTCATTTTTTTCGGCTTCTTCTACAGCGCATCCGAATTCATCTATCATCGGGTAGGTAAATGCGTTGAGGTTATCCGGTCGATTTAGAGTAATAACAGCAGAATGCCCTAAAATTTCCAGTTCTATAGCCTGGTACATGATAATCCTCCTTAAAAGAATAAATCCGCAAGAAAGAGTTGTGAAAAAAAATAAGATAAACACAGGGCGCTAAATATTTTTAGCTTTGTTCTTTTCCTGAAAATGTACTACCCGACGCAGCAGACTTCAAGGCCATTATTAATGAATATTGCTAGGTAGCGAAACATGTTGTTCAAATAATTACTGAAGGTTTTTTGAATATAATCAGGAAAGTGGGAGAAATTAGAACATCTTAGGCTTAGCCTATGCTGAGAAAAGGAAGATCATAATGAGGAGCGTTCATGTGGGTCCCGGGCGATACTGCTTTTCCTGGCTCGAAATACAGGATTACACCTATTACCTATCGAATCTTCTTTCCATAAAATGCCCAATCAGGATTAGAGGCAAGATTATTAATAATCAGGTTTTACACCAAAATAAAAGCAATAGAAAGGAGGATGACTAATACCGGAATTTTCAACGCCTTTCGCCGGTCTGGCAATGATCGAACGCTGACAAAAGAAGAATTGATTCACGCTGTATGATTTTCAATCGCCGCTGAATACGAAGCCATACAACTATACATGCAACTGCCTGAATCCACTGATGACAGCCCGGCCTGACCATGCCGTGGTGCGTATGGAAGACGAGTTCCGTGACGATATAAGGGAAGGAAACGCAGAATATGAACAGGGCTCCGCAGTAGGAATACTGCCCCGATGACAGCCGCATTTGATTAAAAAGAGGAGGTCTTAAAAAAATGATGCCAATCGGTCCTCTAATGATAGAACACAGGCTTATTGAGCGCATGATCGCCGTAATGGAAATGACTATGAAGGAGGCTGAAAACAAAAAGGAGGTAGAGCCCCGATTTATTGAGAGCTTTACCCGGTTTATTAAAGATTATGCTGATCGGTGCCATCATGGGAAGGAAGAGGATATTCTTTTCCGGAAGCTTAAGGAAAAAGCTATTTCGCAAGAGCATGGAAAGGTACTGGATGAACTTATACAAGAACATAAATTTGGAAGAGAAACCACCGCCAGACTGGTGGAGGCTAATGAAAAATACGCAAATGGGGAGACCGGTAATCTTTCCGAAATTATGGATTGCATTAAAATTCTCGTGGATTTCTATCCAGAGCATATAAAAAAGGAGGATAAGCATTTTTTTCTTCCTGTTATGGAATACTTTACCGAACAAGAAAAAGATCTATTGCTGAAGGAAGGGTATGAGTTTGACAGCGGCCTTCTTCAGGAGGAATACGCTGAAATGGTTTTTAACTGGGAAAAAGGAATCGAGAAAGACAGAGAAAAGTGAATTATCCGCTATATGAAGAAGGTGTCTAAAGGGGGACAATATATAGTTTTATGAAAATTGAGAACAGGGAGGTTATCAATAAAGAAAAAAGCACCCTGATGAGGGACTTCGCTTTGATGTGTTTTTCTCTGAGAAACAGTTGAAACAAATTAAATAAAAACCATAATCCACCAGTTTTACTGGTGGGTCCGAGCTATGCTAAG
>CAZVGY010000013.1:0-49506 GCA_964627015.1 uncultured Desulfobacteraceae bacterium | reverse complement strand
TATTTTGGAAGCTTACCACATTTTTCATGGTTTTTGCTTCCTAAGCCCCTAAACAAAATACGCAGGGAAAGTGTAACTTGACTGCCCGACCTTATCAAAACTGCCTGCCTGGAAGGAGCCCAATTAATGGCATCTAAAATGAACAGGGATAAGATGTAAGTCTCTGAAGAAAATTTTTGATTGTCTTGACAGCGAAGGATTTTATCAAATATGCTCAGGACTGTGCTATCTGACTTTTCGCATGATAATAATAGAATGTTTACAAATATATACTGCAGCTAATGAGGTTACTCTATGAAGTGTCAGAACCATCCTGACAGGGAAGCAGTAGTCCGTTGTGAAAAAATGGGCATTGGCTACTGTCGCGAATGTCTTGATACCTGCGAAGCCTGCACTGATCCATGCGGATATTGTAAATTCCGGTCTCAGTGCATCATCTGGGAGTTATGCAAAAGGAGCGAAAAGAGGTACCGGATGCAGAAGGAAGCCAAAGGCATGTAAACCGGCTTTATACTTTAAAGCTCCAGATCCGGATGCCACAGTTGCATATGATTTCTTTGAGCTTCGCTCACAGCCGAAGAATCAAAGTGCTTGTCATAGAAATCGATATCAAGATGGTGCACCTGCAGCCAAACAGGTAACAGCTTGGTATCATTGGTCACCGGTATTCGCCCGTAGGTTTCAAACAAATAATTCAAAAAAGCTTTTACCTGAACAATGGATAGTTTGCTCGGCCTGAGGTAATCCGGCTGGACAGCAGGCCAGTCTTTAAAGGCTGTTACACCTTTGTAATCAGAAGTGTATGGAGCACCTGATCCATATTTCTTTTCCAGAAAGGCATCAACCGCATTATCCATATTTTCATAGTAAGGCGGACAGAAGGCTTCAAAAAACCCATCGAGTCCCACAGGGTTGGGCCGACCGTCTGTTCCTTTTTGAGGTCTGAAACCCAGGCCTTTACTCATCGGTGTCATTCCCAGCATTACCTGTCCAGTATAGCCGCCGAACATCACACAACCTAGCCCCACCGCCTCCGCAACCAGGTGAATATTTTCCAGAATCAGATAGGCGGGTGCGAGATTCGACATCAGCAGGGTATTCTCGAAAGATGTTAAAGGCACTTCAGGACCTTTTAACTGATCCCGGTCGATAAAACTCTGCAACCCCGCTGACTTTCCTTTGAGATCATCGACGATTCGGTAGCCATAACCTTCTCTTTCAAAAATACCTAATACAAAATTGATGTATTCTTCAAGCTGGTCTACTACTGGCATAAAAATCGTCGTACCCGGCTTATTAATATTCCAGTCCATGGGCCGTCCGAGTTGCTTGGATAGAAATTCGGCTCTTTCATCGAAGACCCTTTTGCAGCCCTCCTGGTAATGAACCAGGATCTTGTCCCAATCTTCCTTGAACTCGATTTCCACCGGTTTAGTGGCAGCCGGCGGATCGTAAATAAAAGTACCCTGGTCATTCGTAAAAAAAAGCTTGGCATTATGAACATTACATGGATAAGGTGTAGCCCTTCCCGTCCAACCACCGAATGTATTGCCAAAAAACTTTGTAGGAAGATCACCAGTGATCCCACCTGTAACACCAGCTCCCGACCAGCAGAGGATAGACATTTCAAGTTCATTCAAAGGAACAGGAGGCTTCTGGGATGAATGTTCAAGTGCGCCAGGCGGAGATGCACACCCCAGAGGAAAGCGACGGGTTCTTCTCCTGGCAATTGTTTCAAGTATTGGATACTGAAAGATTCTTTTTATCTCTTCCCTCTCAGAAATTGGCATAATTTTATCTCTCTTTTTTTAGCTAAAGGGTGAGAAATTGTTTTTTTACCGGCGAAGCAAAAGAGTCGAACCACACAGGGACACTCACGCATGTACAGAAGAGCAATATGTTGGGTTTTTCACAAAACCTAATCAGCCGCTTCAGTCAAGATTTAAATACAGAATGAAAACAGCAATGTCAATCCGGCAATAGGGCTTATGGGTTACAGTCAAACCGTTAAAAAGCCAAACCAGACGTAGAATTCAGCCCTTATCATTTTATGGAAAAGCACTTTCCCGATGGCCGAGAAAAGCAGTAACCCAGCATTATTCTTAATAGACTATTCCGTCTCAATTAAGTAGAAAATACGGCTATAAACTAGAAGAAACAAAAAAATTCAAAGTTATAACCTTTTAAAAATAAATAGCTTGACTTCAAGAAAATGCTGACTATTATATGCCACATTAATTGAAAGCCCGCATTGATACGCGGGTGGGTTTCGTTCTGAGGGAAAGATCCATTTGTCATAAGTGGCAACCTGAGGTTTGGAACTGGGAAATTTTTTGAAAGGAGGTTGTTACTATGGCTGATGGAACCGTAAAATGGTTCAACGAGCGCAAAGGCTTCGGCTTCATTGAGCAAGAAAATGGTCCTGACGTATTCGTTCATTACTCAGGAATCAATGGAAACGGGTTCAAGTCTCTTTATGAAGGCGATAAGGTTACTTTTGACGTAGAGCAGGGACAAAAAGGGCCCTCTGCTGTGAATGTCACTGTAATCTAGGTAAAAACTATTAAACCAACTTAGGGCATTTCCCCACAGCAGGGTGAAATGCCCTAAATTTTTATATTTCTTTGATAGTGCTTATCGAGAAATCCGATCCAGTAAACAGTTAAAATGATGCTGCTGAAATCTTCTTCTACCTTTCCTTTGAGCACATAGGGCCTGCTCTTGTTGAGGATATAGCAGAAACGTTTAAACTCCCTTGGAAAGAATACAGCCTCATAAATGTCGGTGGTGTCCTCGAACGAGACGAATTTCATAGTATCGCCTTCTTTTGTTCGGACCGTTTTTCCTGTGACTATCCAGCCGACAGTGGTAACAAATCTTCCTGCATAAAGATGAAGATCTTTAGCCTTTACATGGGCCAGGCCCACTAAACTATCCTTGTAAAGCTCCAGCGGGTGGATGGAAATAAATAGGCCCAAAGTCTCCAGTTCATGTTTAAGTAGAATGTTCTTGGAATAAGTAAAAAAAGAGTCTTTCTCGCTTTCCCTCGTTACAGGATATGAACCCCAGGAAGTTTTAGGCTCGGAAATAAAAAGAGAAGAATAATTGTTCTCTTTCTGTTGTTTTTCGAAAAATCGCAAGCACTGCCACATGAGGGCGGCCCGGTTTTTTTCTCCGCAGAGGCCGTCAAAGCATCCCGCCTTGATAAAAATCCTAGCGTCCTGATGATGGACCTGGTCTTTGGTGCGGAAAAGGAAATCTTCAAAATCCTTAAAAGGCCCCTTTTTTGAACGCTCATTAATAACCCCCTCCAGGACCTCCCCGGAAAGTCCTTTTAGCTGCATGAAACCGACTCTTATATTCATGTCTCTTCCAGTATACTTGACTTCACTTTCATTTATATCCGGAGGGAGAATACGGAGCCCCATTCGCCTGGCCTCTGAAATATAGGCGAACGTACTGTAATAGCCACCGCCGTTGGAGATGACAGCAGCCATAAATTCAGCCGGATAATGAGCCCTGAGCCAGGCGGATTTATAAGCCAAAAGAGTATAACTGGCTGAGTGGGGTTTACAAAAGCTGTACCCATCAAACTCCATCATCATTCGCCAGATATCCTCTATAGTCTTCGCAGACACGCCCCGTTCTGCAGACCCCTTTACAAACCGTTCATGAAAATCCCGAAGCTTTTTTTCCTTGTGCTTCTTGCTAACCACCTTCCTGAGAGTATCTGCTTCCGCGGCATCGAAACCGGCCAAGTACATGGCTGCCAGGCTTAATTGTTCCTGGAATACCATGACCCCCAGGGTCTCCTCCAAAACCGGCTTTAAGAGGGGATGGGGAGGCCGCCAGGGTTCACCATGGAGCCTGGAAATCCAGGTGTGTATACTCTTATTAGAGGCGGGCCGTATGATAGAAGTAACAACAACGTTTAAATGAAAGTGGTCCATACCGCGGTATTTCTCAAATGTAAAACCCGTGGCCAGCTTACGGAGGACCTGCCTGGTAGCCGGACTCTCAAAGTAAAATACACCGAAGGTATCCCCTCGATAAAAGATTTCTATTGTTCGGGCATCATCAACTGGATTCCAGCCGGCATAATCAATATGTCGGCCCGTATTCTTTTCAATGAGCATCAATGCATCCCGTATGACCGCAAGACTTCGATTCCCCAGAATATCGATCTTTACAAGACCTGCATCCTCTACAGAATCTTTTTCCCACTGGAGCACCTGCATCCCCCCAGCAGAAATCTCCACCGGACAATAGCGGCGGATCTCGTCAGGGACAACTACCAGCCCGCCGCAGTGGACGGAAAGATGATTTAAATGGCCCTCGATTTGAACCGCAGCGTTTAAAATCTCGTCCCAGGGATTTTCAAAACCTATTCTCCCTGCCCCCTTAAGGGCATTCGATGTTTCCCGGATATAATTCAAAGATACGCCATGCTCAATTCTTTCGGTGACCCGGCTAATCTCCGCCCCGGTCAAGCCAAAGACCTTTGCCACCTCTCTTATAGCGGACCTTACCCCATAGGTATTGTGGTTGGCGACCATTGCGGTCCTGCGGGCCCCATACCTTGCAAAGGCATAGTCAATTATTCGGTCTCTCTCATCCCATGCAAAATCAATATCAATATCAGGTGGATCCACCCTGCCGGGATTTAAAAACCGCTCAAAAAGAAGGTTATGGCGTATAGGGTCCACATGGGTAATACCCAGGGCGTAAGAGACGATAGACGCTGCAGCGCTGCCTCTACCACACGATCGCCCCGCCCTACGGGCCATATCAGCAACAACCATAAAATAATGGGCGAAGTTTTTCTCACGGATGATCTCCATCTCATATTCTACCCTGTCCTTGACTTCGCTGGTAAGCGTGCCATATCGTTTTCTACAGCCCTCCAGAGCATCTGTATATAAAGCGTTATAGACATCCTGATCCGTCATATCCCGAAAATTAGGAAAGATGAGTTGGGAAAAATCCCAATGCATCAGGCACCGCTCGGCCACTTCCAGTGTATTTTGGACTGCCAGTGGGGCATGGGGAAATTGATCAATCATGTCCTGGCAAGGACTCAAAAAATTATGCTCCCTGCAGGTGTCTTCCTGATCCAGGCGGGAAAGCTTGGTATTCAGGGCCACGGCTCGAAGTATGCGATGAATGGGAAACTGGTTTTTCCCGGTCATATAAACTCTGTTGGTAGCCAATGGCGGAATATCGCTCTTTCGGGAAAATGCATAACAGGCCGCCATCCTGTATCCAGGAGACATCTCTACAAAAAGGTCTTTTCTGGAATCCTTTTTCAGGGTCTTGAGAAGAGGAAAATCATCGGAAAAAACAACAAGCCCCTTCCGTCTATTACGTAAGGACCTGCACAGGTCAAAGTCCCTGTGACAATGGAGATCTGAAAGGATATGGCAGAGATTTATGTAACCCTCCCGGTTTCTTATCAGCAGGACCGCACGTCGGCCTTTGAAGTTGACTTCACTGCCCACAATAGGGCGGACTCCCTCTTCCTTTGCTGCCTGAAGAAAAGGATGTAGGCCATACAGGCCGTTGGTATCGGTCAGAGCGAGGGTGTGCATACCCTGATTTTTTGCTGAGCGACACAGAACCTCAGGGGTTCCGATGCCCCAGCCTCTGGAGTAATGGGAATGGACATTGAGATGGATGAAATCGTTCATGCATCAAATGTATTAAAGGTCTAATAAGCTTAAGATAAAGATTATAAAAACGAGGAATAAAACGCGGGGCTCAGGCCTCATTCTGTCTATATATACCTCTGCCAAACCATACAGATGCATCACCATATTTTTTTCGAATACGGTCCAGCGCCTGGATAGCCTTGGTCCTTTTCTTTTCCTCCGGAGAGAAAGAAGGAAAAAGCAAGAGCTGATTACAAGGGGTGAAAAAATCCCTGAACCATACCTTTATGAACCGGATTCGGACCCGTCGGTTAAAGGCGCTCTGGAAAATTGACTCCAGAGGCCTGTAAAGGTTTAAATCCCATGAGCTTCCCCCGGTCAACCGTACCTGTCTAAAAACTTCAGCATGATCTGCGTAACGAAACATGACTCCCCCTTTTCCGGGGACCACCTTCAGGCGGCGGAGGCGACGGGAGCATTGTTCCACGAGCCGGTAAAGATATCCCAAAATCCTTCTATCATCATTATCGTCCACAGGCAGAATAATCTCCTCTGAAATATAGGGTTTTCTGTAAAAAGGCTGGACCGGTGTGGAATCGATACCCCGGGCTCTCTGGCGCATCACCTGGGCTCGTTTGCCGAAGACCAGTTTTAGGGAGTCCATGTCCATGGCAGCGATATCGCGAACTAAATTGATCCCCAGTTCCTCAAGCACAACTCTCTTACAAAAACTTCTGATACCAGGAAGGATATCTGCCCTGAGAGGTGCGATAAAAGCAGATTCCCTGCCATGATGAACATCCAGGACCCCTTCAGCAGGGATAATCCGTGCGGCTATGCAGGAAATCATCTTATTACCTGCAACACCTAAGTTGCCAGAAAGACCGAGTTCTCTGCTGACCTCCACCCTGAGGCGGTTGGCCACATCCTTTGCCCTTCCCCACACGCGCTCTGTGCCTGTCACATCCAGATAAATGTGCCCTGGACGGACCGGTTCCCACAGTGGAGTATATTGGGACACTTTCTTTCCCAGGGCCTGAAAAGCTTTTTCCATAAGGCCGGGATTCGGAGGCAACACGGTCAGATGGGGGCAGAAATTCAACGCCCTACCGAGTGGCATTCCCTTAAAGATTCCTTCTCTGCGTGCCTCAGCAGAAACGGAGAGGACAAGTGCGCGTTCCGAATTAGGCAATGCAACAACTACAGGTTTACCCATGAATTCCGGGCGGCACACCCTTTGTACTTCAACGGAAAATGAGGGTATATAAAGGTGGATAATCTGCCGGTCCATGTTTAAAAGTTCCCTGGTTCCAAAAGGCTGCATGAGCCATGTATAAACGGCACGATGGGATGTTAAGCCGCACAAAATTGATTTCAGAGCTATGTGCCCTGTTATTTATCTATAATGTCTCAGCACTCCTACAACCAGGCCTTCGATCCGGAGATCTTCCTCTCTGACGATAATAGATTCCATACCGGCGTGAGCCGGACGGAGTTCAACGTGATCTTTTCTCATGTAGTATTTTTTAACCGTAGCCTCATTGTTGATAAGAGCCACCACGGTCTGGCCGTTGTCAGCGCCAGGCTGTTTCTTAACTACAACAAAGTCACCATCCAGTATTCCATCCTCTTTCATAGAGTTACCGCTAACCTGTAAAACAAAGTGATCCCCCTTTCCTATCATGGACATGGGAATTTCAATGGTGCTGACCGTTTCCACCACCTCAATGGGTTTTCCGCCAGCCACCTTTCCCAGAAGGGGTAATTCAAATCGTCTGGTTTCCACAGGGCTTATTACTTCAATGGCACGTTTCTTATTTTTCTCCTTGGGAAAACGGAGATAGCCCTTTCTCTGAAGTACCTCAAGATAGGTAGTAACCGTATTGTATGATTTGAAACCAAAATGCGAACAAATCTCATCAAAACTTGGAGATTGCCCCCACGTCTCTATGTAGTGGAAAATATATGTAAGAAATGCCTTCTGCTTCTCCGTCAGCTTCATAACGCCCTCCTGAAAACAGGAAAACTTACAGTTTTATAAATACTGTAAATTTAACTATAAGTCAAGCAAACTTTTTTGAGGATACGGAAAAAAATGCTGGAATCTTGAAATGAGGTCCACGCTGGAACCGGCCTGCCTAAAAACCTGTTAAAGCCGGCAATTTTATCCAAAAAAGTGTAAATAGTTCTATAAAAACCGGAACAAACCTGTAATCACTCGCCTCCTCCCCCCAGAACTGCATAAAGCCGCACCTGATTAGCGAGCCTTACCAGGCGAACAGCGACAAGTCCTTGTTCAGCCGTATATAGGGACTGCTGTGCGTCCAACACCCCCAGGTAACTGTCAATTCCTTTAGTATAACGGACATTAGAGAGGCGGTAGGTTTCTTTAAAGGCTTCCACCAGCGACTGCTGGGCTGATAACTGGTCTTCCACCGTGCCGCGTAAGGCAAGAGCGTCGGCCACTTCCCTAAATGCTGTCTGAATCGCCTTCTCATATTGAGACAAGGCGATCTCCTTTTGCACTTTTGTGACCTCATAGGCTGACCAAAGACGTGAATCAAAAATTGGCATTACAATTTTAGGCGCAAAACTCCACGTATCTGAATGGGATTCGAACAAACCGGACAGTTCACCGCTGGCTGTACCAGCTGCGGTTGTCAGAACTATACGAGGAAAAAAGGCCGCTCTGGCAGCGCCAATATTAGCATTTGCGGCCTTGAGCCGATGTTCTCCTGCCAGAATATCCGGTCGGCTCAGGAGAACCTGGGAAGGCAACCCAACAAAAATCTCTTCAGGCGGTTCGACCTCGGACAAATCCTCCGGCAATATCTCGTCTGGTATCGGGGAAGGAAGACCAGCCAGCAAGTTCAAGGCGTTTTCATCCTGAGCTACCACTTGAGTATAACGGGTCGCGTTGGTCTTCGCAGCTTCCACTTGAGACTGGGCTTGACGCAGGTCTATTTCAGAGACAAGCCCTACCTCATAGCGTCGCCGTATTAGATTGTAGGCCTCCTTCTGTGCTTCAAGAGTAGACTCGGCGAGTTTGAGATGTTCCCTGTCCGCGGCAAGCGTCAGGTAAGCATTAGCAACCTCAGACACCAACAATATCCTTGTGCTGCGGAGTGCCTGTTTTGTAGAGAGGTATTCTTCAAGCGCCTGATCCTTCAGGCTTCGAATGCGTCCGAAAAAATCGATCTCCCAGGAAACAACACCGAGATTAACACTATATTTCTCTGTGATAGTCCTTTTACCGGTTGGTGAGAGGTCCGCCGGCAAACGTTCTTTATCACCAACACCAACAGCGCTTACAGAAGGAAACAGTTCTGCACGCTGGACTCCATACAATGCCCGGGCCTTCTGCATATTTAAGGCAGCTAGCTTGAGATCACGGTTGTTATTCAGAGCCATTTCAATGACTTTTTTAAGCTTATCATCGGTGAAAAACTCCCGCCACTTCAATTCCGGAACTGCTTTAAAACCGCTCACCTGTTTCTCCGCCTGATATGCTGCACCCTTTGGCCAACTATCAGTGATCGGAGCTTCCGTTCTTGTGTATTTGGGAGACATGGTACAACCAGCCCCCAGAATGAGGCTTATGATTATCACAAAAAAGAGAGGTCTATTCATTTCATTGGTCCCCTGAAAAATTTACTTGCTCTTTATCGGTTGTTTGACCCCACTTGCGTCTACCGAAGATCTTCTCGATCAACACATAGAAAAAGGGTGAAAAAATTATCACCAGGAGAGTAGCGGTTATCATACCTCCAAGCACCCCGGTACCAATGGCATTCTGGGCGCCAGCTCCGGCGCCGCTGCTTAAGGCAAGGGGAAGAACCCCAAAACCAAAGGCCAGAGATGTCATGAGTATGGGGCGAAATCGTAATTTTGAACCCTCCAGAGTGGCCTCCATCAGCCCCATACCCTTTTCTACCCCGGCCTTGGCGAACTGGACGATCAGGATCGCGTTCTTGGTGGTCAACCCCAGAGTGGTTAATAGCCCGATCTGAAAATAGACATCATTGGCCAATCCCCGCATGCCGGAAGCAATAATACCACCGACCACACCCAGTGGAAGAACCAGCAATATCGAGATAGGTATAGTCCAGCTCTCATAAAGCGCTGCCAGGCACAAGAAGATCACAAATATGGAGAAGGCATACAGAAGCGGGGCCTGCGCACTCGATATCTTCTCCTGGTAGGATAGTCCGGACCAGTCAAAACCGATTCCCCTGGGCAGTTTTTCAACTGCTTCTTCCATTGCCTTCATAGCCTCTCCTGAACTCTTGCCGGGAGCCGGCTCCCCCCAGATGTTTATTGAAGGAAACCCGTTGAACCGGGCCAACCTGGGAGACCCGGAGGTCCAGTAACCAGAGGCAAAAGAAGAAAAGGGGACCATCTTTCCAGCCTCATTACGGACGTAGAGTTTTTCAAGGTCCTTGGGTAGCATTCGGTAAGGGGTGTCTGCCTGGACATAGACCTTTTTTACGCGCCCTCCTTGTATGAAATCATTGGCATAGGCACTTCCGAAGGCAGCCGAGATCGTATTGTGGATAGAAGTAATTGGTGTTTTAAGCGCGCCGGCCTTCTCCCAGTCCACATCAACGCGGTACTCTGCCACGTCTTCCATACTATTGGGTCGAACAGAAGTTAATCTGGGATCTTTAGCCGCTATACCCAGGAGTTGATATTGTGCCTGCATCAAAGCGTCATGTCCAAGACCCCCACGGTCGAGCAGTTGAAAATCAAATCCTTTGGCATTGCCCAGCTCAGCAACAGCAGGAGGTGGAAAAACAAAAATCATGGCGCTACGAATCCTCGAAAGCGCTGCGGTGGCTCTTTGGGCTATAGCCTTGACTTTAAGATCTTTTCGATCACGGACACCCCAGTCCTTCAGCTTGATGAAAACCATTCCATTATTCTGTGCCCTTCCGGAAAAACCATATCCGGAGAGAATGAAAGTGGATGCCACCGCTTCTTTCTCATGAGTATGAAAATATTGTTCAATTTCCCTTGAAACCGCTATTGTCTGCTCCAGGGTGGAACCGCTGGGCAGGATCACCTGGGCATAAAGTGAACCCTGATCTTCATCGGGCAGATAGGATGTGGGCATGCGCAAAAACAAGATTCCCGTAGCCACGACAATCAAGATGAAAACGATAATATATCTGAAATTCCTGGACAGGGAGTGACCGACAAATCTCACATATAGCTCCCTGGTCTTAAAAAACACTCTGTCAAACCATTTGAAAAAAGGACGTAGAAAGAAGATTGCATTGTCAGCCGGCTCATGCCCGGCACCGACAGGCTTGAGAAGCGATGCGCACAGCACCGGGGTAAGGATCAAGGCTACCAGCACCGACAGCAGCATGGCAGCTATGATGGTCACTGAAAATTGTCGATAGATAACACCAGTGGAGCCCGGAAAAAACGCCATTGGCCCGAACACAGCCGAGAGCACCAGCCCTATACCGATAAGGGCACTGGTAATCTGCTCCATGGATTTTGCCGTGGCCTCCCGGGGCGGCAGGCCTTCCTCGGCCATAATCCGCTCCACATTTTCAACCACTACAATGGCATCATCCACTAAAAGGCCTATGGCAAGTACCATAGCGAACATGGTGAGCATGTTGATCGAAAAACCGAAGACTCCCAGCATCGCGAAAGTCCCCAGGATTACTATCGGAACCGCAATAGTCGGAATCAGCGTGGCCCTCATACTGCCCAGAAAAAGCCACATCACCAGAAAAACTAAAATGATAGCCTCAAAAAGGGTCTTCACCACTTCATCGACTGCCACTCTGATAAAGGGAGTAGTGTCATGAGGATATACGACCTTCATCCCTTCAGGTAAAAACGGGCCCATCTCCGCCATTTTCGCCTTGACTGCATCGGCTGTATCCAGTGCGTTAGCGCCCGCGGCCTGCCGGATCGCGATTCCAGCAATAGGTTTTCCGTTATAAGACGCCTCGACATCGTAGTACTCTGTCCCTAATTCAGTCCAGCCTACCTCTTTGATCCTTATGATGGAGCCATCGGGATTTATGCGGAGGGGAATTGCGGCAAACTCTTCAGGAGTCTTGAGCATATTCTGAACTACAATCGAGGCATTCAGGCGCTGGCCCTCTACAGCAGGGGTACCGCCTAACTGCCCGGCTGAGACCTCCACATTATAAGACCTTACCGATGTAATCACATCCTGCATTGTCAAATGATATTCGGTAAGCTTTTCGGGATTTATCCAGATGCGCATGGCATAGCCCGACCCGAAAACATCCACCTCTCCAACACCCGGCACTCGGGCCAGCACACTCTCAAGGTTGGATTTTGCATAATCCCTCAGATCCGCACCGTCCATACTCCCGTCTTCTGAAATCAAACCTACGAACAGAAGGTAGTTCCTGGTGGATTTGCGAACGAGAACGCCCTGCTTTTGTACTACCTCTGGCAGGCTGGACATGGCTAGCTGGAGCTTATTCTGGACCTGCGTCCACGCTATATCAGGATCCGTACCCGCCTCAAAGGTCAGGTCAATTCTACAGGTGCCCGCTGAATCACTGGTGGCCGATAGATATAGAAGGTCTTCAAAACCGGTCATTTTCTGTTCAATGATCTGGGTCACGCTGTTCTCCACAGTCTCTGCTGAAGCCCCCGGGTAGGAAGCTGAAAGAGAGATAGTAGGTGGAGCAATGGGAGGATACTGTGATATAGGCAGATTATAGATCGCAAGCCCTCCTGCAGCCATCAGGATAATAGCTATGACCCAGGCGAAAACCGGACGATCCAGAAAAAATTTTGACAGCATCTCGCTCCTCCGTCAGTTCGATCGTTTGGCAGGCTGACCAGCCTTTTTCGGCTCAGAATAATTCCTGTCCGGCTCAGCAAATGATACTGTTTTTACCACTGAACCGGGCCGAACCTTCTGAATCCCCTCTGCAATTACCTGCTCACCGGCGGTGAGCCCTGATGCTACGAGCCAATCATTGCCAATAGCCCGGTCGAATTCGAGCTGACGTTTTTCGACCTTATTCTCCGAATTTACTACAAACACAAATGGGTTTCCTTTAAGATCCCGCGATACAGCTTGCTGAGGAACAAGTATAGCTGATTTGTTAATCCCTTCCCGTACAACAGCCTGGACAAACATACCCGGTAGAAGGATGCCGTCGGGATTAGGAAAAACAATGCGGAGAGTAACGGTTCCAGTGCTTTGTTCTACTGTGATGTCTCGAAATTGCAGTATCCCTTCAATCTGGTATTTTGTTCCATCCTCCAATACGAGTGTAACCTTATTATGCTCACTCTTTTCACGTTTAAAGTGCCCACTTTCCAGCCGGTTCTCCAGGCGCAGGAGAGCAGCGGTGGACTGATTGACATCCACATAGACAGGATCTATCTGTTGGATGGTCGTAAGGGGGAGAGGCTGGTACGCTGTAACGATCGCGCCCACTGTTACATTGGATTTTCCAATTCTACCCGAGATGGGTGCCGTAATTCTTGTGTATCCCAAGTGAATGCGGGCCGTTTCAAGCGCTGCTTCCGCCTGCTGAATTCCCGCTTCCGCCGCAGCGATGGCCTTCCTGTCACTCTCCACCTGTGCCTCGGCGGCCCTCAAAGCAGCTTCTGCTACCGCAGCTTCAGTTACGGCCTGGTCACGCTGGTTGCTGGACACAGCCCTTTCCTTGAAGGCCTCCTCGAATCGCTTGCTATTTGTGCGGGCAAGTTCAAGAGTGGCCTGGTGACTGGTAACGCTGGCAATGCTGGCTTCCAGTGCTGCGCGCGCTCGCTCTGCAAATTTTTGCATAGAGACTAGATTTGCCGAGGCACTGTCCAGTGAAGCTTTAAAAGGGGAAGGATCAATCTGATAGAGCACTTGGCCAGCCTTGACATCAGAACCTTCTGTAAAAAGGCGTTTCTGGATGAGGCCATTGACTTGTGGACGGATTTCAGCCACCAGGTAGGGTGACGTTCGGCCCGGCAATTCCGTTGTCAAAACAATGGACCGGGGCGACACTGTGACTATCGCTACTTCCGGTACGGAATGAGGAGCCTGCGAGTGCCCAACCCGGTCGCAGCCGCTGGTCAGAAGGCCTACAACTAACAATAGGACCGCCAGTATCGAATTCCTGATCTGCATTGCGGATAGCTCTTTATCAAGTTGCATTGAAAAACCTCCAACTAAAAGTACTGGTAAACAACGTGATTCAGCGACGCATTCGGGCCGGCTCAACTCTCAACCAGCCCTTTTAATAAAATATCAAGGATAGTGTCTGCTTCATCAGGATAGGGATGGCGTTCTGGCGCTTCAAGCCAGAGAAAAAGGAAGGCGTTGGTAAGGCTCTCAAGCGCCATGGCCAAATAATAAGGATCTGCGATCTTATTAAACCGCTTTCTTTTCATCCCCCTTTCAAACACAGAAGCCAGAGTCTGCATAAAGCGAAAATGTCGCTGGTGGATTTCGGAATCAAGGCCTTCCATAGCATTGAAACCAACCCCACGCGTCTCTGTAAAATAGAGACGTATCATGGAGACATTGGCACGGAAAAATTCGCCCTTGGTCCTTACGTAATTGCGAAGTTTTTCAATTTCATCATCCGGTTCTTCAAGGGCTTTTGTGAGGACGCTTTCAAACCTGTCCGCCTGTTCCAGCATAAGAGCCCTGTACAAATCTTCCTTGTTTTTGAAAAACTTGTACAGGGTCCCTATAGCGAATTCCGCCTTCTTTGCAATTTCGTGCATGGAGACATTATGAAACCCCTTTTCCGAAAAGAGCCCCAGCGCAGCCAAAAGCATCTCTTTACGCTGGGTTAATTTCTCTCTTTCTCGCCTGGGGATTTTTTTTGTTTCCATCTGTTTCTCTTGTGATCGGGAACCCTTTTCCAAATAACCATGAAGGTTTAGTCACATTCTGAATGAAGTGTCATACTTTAGAATGAATCGTCATAATGTCAAGAAAAAAATGCCGCTAAACCTCTCCCTAAAAAGCTAATTTCACGGTTTATTTTATGTGTAATGCGCACTACCTCGATGCCATAAAAAGGCCCTTGAAGGCATTGTTTAAGAAATTATATCCACGAAATATTGAGATAACAGATTTTTGCTTTTTTCTCAAAAAAAGCTTTTTGCTTTCCTAATCCGAAATATATATAATATTTTTTTTTATCGATAGCAGATATATATTAACTGAGACCTCAACGAAATGTTCCCAAATTGTTAGGGTTACCTCGAGATCAGGCATCCGTTAACCAATCACAGGGAGCAGCCAGGCTCAACCTTGTTTCCTTTTCAATCGTCAATCCACCAGGTTTTTATATAACGAAAGTCCGGAGTGTTAAAGGGATTAGGAGAGATAGAGATGCCAAGGTATCGACTCAAGGGACTATTTATAACGTTGATATTGTCCTTTATTTGTAGCGGACTAGGGCTGGCTCAAGGACAATCTTCTAATCCTTCTGATCATAGTCGATATATGAAAGGGCCATATCCTGACGGCATTGCAGTGACAAGGCATTGCCTTAGCTGTCACGAGAATGTGGGAAAGGAAGTTCTGGAATCGGCTCATTGGCTATGGAAAGGCCCTGCGCCTTTTATCGCAGGATATGAAGCCTCAAATGGCATAGGGAAAAAAATCTAATAAATAATTTCTGAATCGCAGTAACTTCAAACTGGTGCAGGTGCACCAGCTGCCATATAGGGTACGGATGGAAGGACACGTCGTTTGATTTTTCAGACCCATCCAGGATCGATTGCCTGGTCTGTCACGACAACACAGGCAAATACAGAAAAGAACCCACAAAATGCGGAGAGGAACAAAAAGGCCTGGACCTTGTCAAAATTGCCAAGTCCGTGGGTAATCCAACACGCTCAAATTGCGGTACATGCCACTGGTCAGGCGGAGGGGGCGATGCGGTCAAGCATGGGGACCTTGACGGTACCCTGAAAGATCCGCCTGCGTCACATGATGTCCATATGGGCGGACTGGGTTTTACATGCCAGGAATGTCATCAGACGGACAAACACAAAATTGCTGGGCAATGTTTCAGTTGCGGCGTGAGCGAGGGTCGTGTTTCCTGTCTGGATTGTCATGACGAAAGACCTCACCTCGACGAGCATCCGCTGCTTAAAAAACTGAATGACCACGGAGACACCATTGCTTGCCAGACCTGCCATATCCCCAGATTCGCAAAGGGAAAGCCTACAATGATGTTCTGGGACTGGTCAAAAGCTGGCAGAGAAATGAAGGTATCCAAGGAAGAACCAGGCTGTTTCCCTACTCATTCAAAGAAAAAAGGTCTTTTGATTAAGGGGCAGAATGTTCAGCCTGTCTATGAATGGTGTAAGGAAAAACATCTTCATTACATGCTGGGGGACCCGGCCGATTTGGACGGAATAACCTATATCAATTTTCCCGCCGGAGACATAAAAGATAAGAATGCCAGAATTACTCCTTATAAGGTGCATACAGCCATCCAACCCGCGGATGCCGAGTACGGGTACCTGATAATTCCCAAGCTTTTCGGAGGGTACTGGAAACACTTTGACTGGGACATGTCGGCAAGGGAAGGAATGAAAGAGGCCGGCCTGAAATACAGCGGAAAAATCAAGTTTGTAACGACAAGAATGTACTGGCGTCTGAATCATGAGGTGGTCCCCAAAAACAATGCGCTTTCCTGCACGAATTGCCATTCACCCGATGGTGTGATGGATTTCAAAGCTCTTGGGTATGCTGGAGATCCAGCAATAATTGGAGGCCGATTTAGCACGAGGCCTACAATCATACAAAATCGTTAGGAATAAATAGAATTCAACAGGAAAAGGACGCGGTTGGCTGTCTTATGTGAGTGTTGCTACTGAACTAATTCATGAGTCAAGGTTAAGCCCGGAATACCTTCCTATGACGTGGCTCAATCTCCTGAAATATCGAACCCACATTGATTCAAAAAATCAGTTTAAACAAGCTTACCGAGAAAACACAAGCATAAGCTATTGATGTTTTATTAACCCTGTCGTATTATTTCCACTTAAAATTTCCTCTATTCTGGGCCTGAAAGGCATCCGTACCCTAAAACAAAAATGGAAACACTCATAAAAAAAAGAATTGGGAAAGCCCTCCTGCTTTTTTTCTCAGTATTCGCTATCGGAACAATCGGATTCTATTCTCTGCTCGATAATTTGACCCTGATTGACGCCCTTTACCTAACTATAATAACCCTGACCACAGTCGGATATGGTGACTTTTCCCCCCATAATAACATGCCTGCTGACGGCAATCCCTATTTTATTAAATTATTCGCCATAGTTATTATTCTGGTTGGAATGGGATCAGTCCTTTATGTCTTGAGCGTCATAACCGAATACATCGTTTCAGGTGAACTGACCCGCCAAAGAAACGAAAAAAGAATGGAAAAAATGATCTCCTCCCTGAAGAATCACTATTTACTATGCGGTGGAGGATATTCCGGCTTTTATATTATGCAGGAACTCAGGTCGACTTTACGCCCCTTTGTGCTTATAGAAAAATCAGAAGAACGTCTTAAGGAATTAGTTTCTGACTTTAAGGACCTCATGTATATTCAGGGTGACGCGACCAATGATTATGTTATTGAACAGGCAGGCCTTAAATACTCAACAGGGATAATCGCGGCTCTTCCCGACGAAAAGGATAATCTCTTTATAGTAATGTCAATAGCCCATAAAAAAGGTGAACTCAGCGACCGGTTCAGGATAGCGGCCAAGGTGGAAAACCTGGAGAAAATGGGCCCGAAAATGAAGAGCGCCGGTGCTGATTATATTATTTCACCTCAACGAATAAGCAGCCGAAGAATGGTATCGGAAATGTTCAGACCTTCCGTGACTACCTTTTTAGACCGAATGCTTAATGATGAAAATAATGTTATCAGGGTCGAAGAGGTCACAATAAGACCAGGTTCGGAAATTGTGGGAAAAACCCTCAAGGAGGCCCGTATTCCTGAAAAAACCGGGCTGCTTATAGCAGCGATCAGGAAAGAAGGTGCAGAATCCTTTATAACAAATCCGGGTGCAGATCAAGTTTTCGACCCATATGATGTCCTTATCATAATGGGGGCGATTGACGATATCATCAAACTACGGGAAATCACCGAAGTTAATTGAGAATTATTATGGGGCTGATACATAAAAAATACACGGATCATATTATTATTTGTGGACTGGGCGCCACTTCATTGCAGATTATCGACGTCCTGGAAACTTCGCGTGAAAAAACCCCACAAAAAAATGTTATCTCAAAGGTACCTGGGATTCATGATTACCTTGTAATAGACAGTTCTGAGGAGGCCATTGAAAAGATAAAATCAAAATGGCCCAGGATAAAATATATTGTGGGCGACGCCACAGATGATGATATGCTTGAAAAGGCAAATATCAAGGATGCCTTTGGAATTTTCCCAATCCTTGCCAGCGAAAAGGATAATCTGTATATCACAATGGCAGCGAGGCAGTTAAACCCTAAAATAAGGATTGTTGCAAGGACTGCTGATGTGCAAAATAACGGCAAAAAATTCTTCAAGGGAGGTGCAAGCGCCGTTGTTTCACCTAATCTTCTTGGCGGACTTCGCCTGGTTTCGGAAATAGTCCGACCCAACGCAACCGATTTTCTTGATAAACTGCTGCATGAAGCCAGCATGACCCTGCAGATCGAGGAGATGGTAATCTCAGGGGATTCAACCATGGCTGGTCTTTCTCTGAATGAAATAAATCTGCCTGAGAAATGCGGGTTAATAGTCCTTGCAATAAAAAAGCGCGGACGCATTTCATATACATATAACCCTAAAGCTCTCGACCTCATTGAGACAGGCGATACCATAGTATCGCTGGGATACAGTGAGCAGATCAATGAACTCAAAGCACTTGCTAATCCAAAGGGTTAAATCAATCATAATATTTTGGTATCATTAAATGAAATAGGGAAAATTGAGATTTGTGAGATGAACAGTGCCCGAGAAGAGATTGTCCTTTAGAGTGGAGGGTTGACTCGACAACTATATCGGCTGTAGCCAGGGAAGAGCGGTTTGAACTTTATAGTCTGTCTTTCTGCTTATTCCAAAATGGTTACCTGGTTCTCACCTGAAATACATTAAAACCGTCCATTATTCCAATCGGCCGTCAGGTTACCGGATAATAACAACACTCATTGCTTTTCTGGGTTCACGTTTTAAATATCCCTTACGAACCAGCTGATTAACCTGCCCATGCACGCTCGCATGCGAAATCCCGAGCACCTCTGAAAGTTCTTTGATGGTCGGAGGAAATCCATGTCCGGCGGTGAAAAGCCGAATTTCATGTAAGGTACGACGTTGAGGCCCGGTTATTTCTTCGATAGGTCATTTACCTATCTTACGACTCGACATTGTCTTTTTCCTGTTGTTTCCTTTTGATAGCCATAATGGGGCTTGGTCTTTCAAATTTCTGATCGCCGGGGCCTTACCAATAACAATCAGGCAGTCTCCTGTCATCAAACGTTCTGTGGGATTGATTGCCGTTATCTGCTCATCGCCTCTTCGGATTCCAACCATTTTAACGCCGTACTTCTGCCGAAAACGCAGATCCCTTCAAGGGTTGTCTATTTTGGAATGAATCAGAATTTCATGTAAGTCCTGCTAAAAAAAGCTGGTGATCGTTTTTCACCACTTCTGTGCAAATTTTGAACATTCAAATGTATGTCACACCTTAGCCTTGATTTTCGCCACCCCTGGCTCAGGCCACCCACTTCAACCGCAGGAAAATCAGTTGATATTTCACCACCTTTTATTTTTCCGTTTCACCTCTAAATTTAAATTATGCAATAAAATCAAGATCTAAGGCATATTTAAGGATCATCGTTTAATTTGGCAAGGTCTTTGCGATAGAAAGATATCGAATATCACAATCCTGATTTGAGATCTCCTCAAATCAGGATGAGGGCTTTCATTATTGCTTAGATGGAGGTGAATTATGGACTTTGAAAGAATTCTTGTAAGGGAAAGAATCGATGAGATGCTGATGATGTGTGATAGAGAACAGCCCATTTATGAGCAAATCAGCAATTTCAGTATCGCCCTGTATGTATTTGGCTTTTTTTCATGCCCCGATCTTCTGGCTGTTGACGATGTAGATAATGTCGAAGCCGGGTCTATTCTAAAGGAGCATTTTTACAAAATCGAAAAAGAAGATATTCCCTCAGACTATCATATAACCTCATCTTCGGACCGATATCTCCTTGTGTTTGGCGACCCTCTCTTTCCAACCCATTTTGCTGTCGTAGCGGACATGCGGAGTGCCCAGCCGTATTTTTCCAAACTGCCTTTTTTCGGCAGCGGTTTTGACAGCCTTGAAGAACTGAAAAGCGAATTTGTAGGTATCGACGGCCTTACCGCTGATGATCTAACCTATTACAAAATGAAACAGTCTGTCCGGCAAAAACAGAAATCCGCAAAAATTTACACCATTAAAAATGATGGAAATTATGATGTTCTAGAATATCAATATGCAAATTAAAAAAGGAGGAAACATTCGTGTCAATTATTCAGGATACTATCGCTCGCGTTAAACAAAAAGACAGTGAACAAATAGAATTCCTTCAGGCAGTCTCGGAGGTTTTAGAAACTCTTGAACCGACCGCCCAGCGCCACCCCGAGCTGGTCAAAGCGGGAATCTATGAAAGAATCGTCGAACCGGAACGTGCCGTCATTTTTCGTGTGCCATGGATGGATGATAATGGAAATGTGCACGTCAACAGGGGGTTCAGGATACAATTTAATAATGCCATCGGTCCCTTTAAAGGCGGGATTCGATTTCACCCCTCCGTTAATTTAAGCATTATCAAATTCCTTGGATTCGAACAGATCTTCAAAAATGCTCTCACCACTTTACCTATGGGCGGAGGGAAAGGCGGTTCCGATTTTGATCCCAAAGGCAAATCAGATGCCGAAATCATGCGTTTCTGCCAGGCTTTCATGCGGGAGCTTTTTCGACATATCGGTCCGGAAGTCGACGTGCCGGCTGGCGATATCGGTGTGGGGGGTAGAGAAATCGGCTTTATGTATGGATATTACAAAAAAATCAGGAACTCCCACACCGGCGTGTTGACCGGAAAGGGACTGGAATACGGCGGCAGCCTCATCAGACCCGAGGCTACCGGATATGGGACAGTCTATTTTGCCGCGGAGATGCTGGCCACCAGAGGACTGGATTTCAAGGACAAAATAGTTGCCGTTAGCGGTTCGGGCAACGTGGCGCAGTATGCAGTGGAAAAAGTCATCCAGATAGGCGGAAAGGTCATAACGGTTTGTGACTCAAGCTCCACAATTGTGGATGAATCCGGCATAGATACGGATAAATGTTGTTATATAATGGATCTAAAAAACAACCTGCGCGGTCGCATTTCAGAATATGCCAACAAATATGGTTGCGTATGTTGTCAAGGTGAAAACGTATGGGAAGTGCTCCGGAAACAGGGCATCAAGATAGACATTGCCCTGCCCTGTGCCACCCAGAATGAATTGAATGCCGAGGATGCCGATGCACTTGTGAAAAATGGTTGCATATGCGTGGCCGAAGGCGCTAATATGCCCTCTACACCGGAAGCCGTGAGGATTTTCCAGGAACACAAAATTCTGTACGGCCCGGGGAAAGCAGCCAATGCCGGCGGTGTGGCCACATCCGGCCTGGAGATGAGTCAGAACAGCCTGAAAATGTCATGGACCAGGGAAGAAGTTGACCAGAGACTGCTGATAATCATGAAGAGCATCCACAAAGCATGCCTGGAAGCCGCTGAAACTTATGGCAGGAAGGGTGATTATGTGACCGGAGCCAACACGGCGGGTTTTATGAAAGTGGCCCGGGCCATGCTGGCCTACGGCATCGTATAGACCAATCCCGGAAAAAACGCTAAAAGGATGATTTGAAGGGCTGGAATATTCTTCAAATCATCCTTTTGAATATAAGACGAGGGGCATGGAAAAGATAGAATGGCATTCTACTCGCGCGTCAGTACGGGTTGGGAGAGTCTCGACAATATCATTGATTATCTTCGCCGGGGAGACAATGTAGTCTGGCAGGTCGATGATATTGATGCCTATCGCAAACTGGTCTCCTATTTCGTAAACAATGCCGTAGCAGCCAATGAGCAGGTGATCTATATGCGGTTTGCGCGGCATGCCCCGCTTCTGGCACCCCGCCGGAATATCCGTATACATACACTGGATGTGGCTGCTGGTTTTGAATCCTTTACTACCCAGGTCCACAGTATCATCACTCGGGAAGGCAGGGACATATTCTATGTTTTTGATTCCCTGTCCGATCTGCTTCACGAATGGGCCACGGATATGATGATCGTCAACTTCTTCTTCGTAACCTGCCCTTACCTCTTTGAACTGGACACAATAGCCTACTTCGCGATTTTAAGAAATCGCCATTCCTTTAAAGCCATTGCCGGCATTCGGGAAACCACGCAGATCCTCATTGATGTTTACAGCTATGAACGTAAACTCTGCGTGCATCCTATAAAGATTGAGGGCCGTTATGCCTCCACCATGTTTTTCCCCCATATCAAGGAGCAGTCCGATCTCGTACCTGTAATCAACAGTGTGGAGGCTACCCGGCTTTTTTCCCATCTCATGAGGGAAAAAGCTGCAAATGCACAGAGGATCCTGGATTACTGGGACCATCTTTTCCTACAAGCCCGGGAACTTCTTGAATCCGACGCAGATCCCAGGGAGAAAGAAGACAAGATAGAACAGCTCAGCCGCCTGATATTAAGCCGCAATAAAAGAATCTTAGGGTTGATTCGACAATTTTTGTCACTTGAAGACCTGCTTTTCATCAAGGAGAGATTGATAGGCACCGGATTTGTCGGTGGCAAGGCCCTCGGCATGCTGCTGTCCAGAAAGATATTGCTTAAAGACCCGGGATATGACTGGCAGAGTACCCTGGAGCATCATGATTCGTTCTACATCGGTTCAGATGTGTTCTACTCCTATATTGTTCAGAACGGGTGGTGGAAACTGTTCATGGCTCATAAAACTCCTGAAGGGTATTTTGAAAAAGCAGGTGAGCTTAAAAGCAAAATCCTGTCAGGGGATTTTCCCGAAGCCATCCGGGAGCGGTTTCAACTCATGCTGGAATATTTCGGTCAGTCTCCCATTATTGTCCGATCCAGCAGTCTTCTGGAGGATGCCTATGGCAGCGCCTTCGCGGGACGGTATGACAGTTTCTTCTGCGTGAACCAGGCCTCTCCGGAAAAACGCTATAAAATATTTGAAGATGCTATCAAGCAGATTTTCGCCGGAACAATGAATAAAGATGCGCTGGCCTACCGGCTCCAGCGGGGCCTGGATAAAATGGACGAGCAAATGGCCATCCTGGTGCAGCGGGTTTCCGGGTCTGACCATCAAAATTATTTTTTTCCTGAACTTGCAGGTGTGGGATTGTCTCGCAACCCCTATGTCTGGAAAAAGAATATGGATCCCGAAGCCGGAATGCTGAGGCTGGTGATGGGGCTCGGAACCCGGGCCGTAAACCGGGTTGAAAATGACTATCCGCGAATTGTGGCCATGGACGCTCCCCTGGTCAAACCTCTGGCCGGTATTCAGGATATGAAAAAATACTCCCAGCATTATGTGGATTATCTGGATTTGTCGGAAAATTCCCTGAAAACATCCTCACTTTGGGACCTGGCCGGAACAGTCCCGAATATGGACCTGACTACAATTGCCGTCCGGGACACTGAAGGCAAAAGTTACGGGGGAAATCCATCTCCCAGAGACCGCTGGATACTTACTTTTGATGATTTTTTGACCCATACACCTTTTGTCGGCATCATGAAACGGATGCTCAAAACAATCGAGCATTCCTATGGTACCCCCGTTGAGATTGAATTCACTGTCAACCATAATTCGGCTGGCGATATCCAGGTCAACCTGCTGCAGTGCCGCCCGTTTCAGACTGTCTACAATACCACCTACATACCATTACCGGAAAAGATAGACCCGGAAAAGGTGTTTATCCGGATGGAAGGTCACTTCATGGGAGGAAATGTGTTATTGCCCATAACCCAGCTGATTTGGGTAGATCCCGCTGGCTATGCCGGAGCATCATTGTCTGAAAAATACAGCGTGGCCAGGCTCGTCGGGAAGCTCAACCGGAAGATCGCTGATCCGAAAACCAACCCTACCATGCTCATGGGGCCGGGACGGTGGGGTACTCAGACCCCGGCTATGGGCGTTCCGGTGACCTTTTCTGAAATCAATCACATCACGGCACTGGTGGAAATCAGCTACCAGGCCGGAAGCATGGTTCCGGACCTCTCCTTTGGCACCCATTTTTTTCATGATCTCACAGAAACCAGTATTTTCTATGCGGCGATCTATCCCGAAAATGAAGCTGTGGTGTTCCGTCCGGATTGGCTTACAGCATTACCAAACATGCTTTCTCAAATTCATCCTCAGAATGAGGGACTTACCCACGTGGTGAAGGTTTATGATTTAAAAAAACAGGGTTTGGTGATCCAATCGGATGTGGTTACGCAGGAAATTATTTGTTATTGGATATAACGAGTTAAAAACGATTCTTGCGCTGTTAACTGGCCTTCGCCAATAGCCACTAAGGCAGCAAAGCCTTAATAAGATTCAGTTTTTATTTGACTTTATTTCCTCATACTCTTATCCAATACCAGGAATCAGTCAGTCTCCTTTTGATATCTGAAACGATCTTGAAGGAAAAACGAGGCATTTGCGTATTGCAGTTTTTAAAAAATATCTTTGCTCTTAAGGCCAAGCTTGTATTCCTGTTTTTGGTTCTCGCATTTGTTCCCCTGGCTGTTGTTGGTGTTTTTTCCATCAATACCACCGAATCCCTCATTGAGAACCTGGTATTGCGTCAGCTCGAAAACATCGCCACAGATAAGGCCTCAATACTGGAACGCTGGCTGGAGGAACGCAAGCAGGATATCCAGGTGATTGCTGGCACATCACTCGTAAAAACCCTGAACCCTTCATTGATCGCCCCGTATCTCGAGCTGATCCAAATCCATTACGGGGTTTACAACGACATCTCGGTATTTTCAGCCCAGAATGAGCTTGTGTTGAGCACCCAGGATACGCCTTCGAAAATAGACCCCTCTCTTTTTGCTGGAATTGAAAGCAAACCCCTGCTTCTTTACCCAATTACCTATCTGCCTGAAGAAAGGGAGTCAACTTTTCGCATTGCCGCGCCTGTTTTTGAAAACGGTGAGCATATAGGCACTGTTCTGGGCACCGTGGGGACCAATAACATCATCAACATCATTTTACAGGTGGCCCTGGGAAAAACCGGTGAATGCTACCTCGTAGACAGGAACGGGACCTTTCTGGCCCATAAGGAACCAAGGCGTATTCTAACGGAAAACATCTCTCAGTCAGACAGCTTTAAAAACATTTTCAACGGAAGGGACCGGAAAAACACCTACATGGACTATCGGAATATCGAGGTATTGGGCACCTTCCATAAAGTTGGGGAAACAGACTGGTACATAGTGGTGGAACAGGACCGGGATGAAGCGTTTCAGAGCATGGACAGTTTGAAGCGCATCATTTATTTTATGGTTTTTCTGGCCATCGGCAGCGCATTGGTCCTGACCTGGGTCATATCGTACCATATTATACGGCCGGTCCGAAATCTCAGTCGAACAGCTAAAACTCTGGCAATGGCGAATTTCAATACCGAAGACATTCAGACCAACCGTCGCGATGAAATTGGCATATTATGCCGCACTTTTGTTGAAATGGCTCAAGAAATTCAGCATCGACAAAATACCCTTGAACAGCAATTCAACTTGAAAGCCGCTGAACTCGAAGAAACCGATCAGACCCTTAAACAATTCAAACTCATCGCCGAAAGGTCTGAAAAATTTGTCGCCCTGGGTCGCCTGGGTGCGGCCGTTGCTCATGAAATCCGTACTCCATTGACCTCACTCAAGCTGTTTCTGGAATCCATCCAGGGAGAAATAGAAATATCATCTGAATATACTGAAGATTTTATCATTGCCATGAGTCAAATCTCCCGTATTGAGGTTGCCATAAACCGTTTGTTGGATTATACCAAGCCAAAAGAAATGGTTTTTTCGAAAATCTCCCTGGAGCAGCTGATCAGGGATATCGTCTCTCTGGTCCGTCCCCTGGCCAACAAACAGGAATCTGTGATCGAAACCGATTTTGCACCCGATCTGCCCGAAATAACAGGGGACAGCAAATTACTTGAAGAGGCGTTAATTAATCTTTTCATAAATGCCCTGGAAGCTATGCCGGAAAAGGGCAGCGTCAAAATAACGGTTAAACGCGAAGCCCTCGGAGTTGAAGAGAACAATAAAACTACGGTTCCCCTTATCCGCATCGATATTGCGGATTCCGGCCCGGGGATTGCCCCGGAAAATATCGATTTTATTTTTGACCCGTTTTTTACCACCAAATCAGCAGGAACAGGCCTTGGGTTACCCATGGTCTATAACACTGTGAAACGTCATAACGGAGAAATCCTTGTTAGAAACAGCGAAGAGGGCGGAGCGGTCATTTCGCTTTTTCTTCCGGTAACACCTGAAGAATATCATGAAAATGGAAAAAATATTACTCATTGACGATGACACAGGCCTGAATCATTTTCTCAACCGGTTTTTCAAGAGAAAAGGGTATGACGTTACTATCTGTCTTTCCGGTGAAGACGCCATTAGAAAAATCCAGAATGAAAATTTTGATCTGATAATGCTGGATTATAAGATGCCTGGCCTTAATGGGCTGGACACGTTAAAAAAAATCAGAGATGCCCAGGTTAAAACCCCGGTTATTATCATGACCGCTTACGGCAGCACCGACACGGCCATTGAGGCCATGAAACGGGGAGCCTATGATTATCTGAACAAACCCTTTGAAAGAAAGGAACTCAGCCGCATTGTCAGCGAGGCGTTGGAATTGAACCGCCGAATGAAAGAAGTTGTATGGATTCCAGATACGGTTTCCGCTTTTGGAACGGCTTCTTTGAATAAAACGCTGAGGATGGTTGGGCGGAGCAAAGCCATGCAGGAGGTCTATAAAACCATAGGCCAGATAGCTGAACAAAATGTGGCGGTGTTACTCACCGGTGAAAGCGGCACTGGAAAGGAACTGGTGGCGAAAGCCATCTATCACCACAGCCGACGAAAGGAAAAACCGTTTCTGGCCATAAACTGTGCCGCCATACCGGAACAACTTTTTGAAAGCGAGGTGTTCGGATATGACCCCGGTGCATTCACCGGGGCTCTTCATACTAAAATCGGAAAGTTAGAGCGCGCAAACGGGGGCACCTGTTTTTTGGATGAAATTGGGGACATGTCTATGTCCTTGCAGGCCAAATTGCTTCGTGTTTTGCAGGAAGGTGAGCTTGAAAGGCTTGGGAGTGTGAAGACCATCAAGGTTGATGTCCGTATTATTGCGGCAACCAACAAGGATTTATCCCTGGCGGTTCAAAAAGGATTGTTCAGGGAAGATCTATATTGGCGGTTGAAGGTCATTACTATTGATCTTCCACCCTTAAGGAAAAGAACAGAAGATATCCCCGAACTGGTGGAATACTTTATCGCCCGGTTCGGGGCTGAATACAAAAAGCCCATCCGTAATGTATCTGAAGGTGTTATAAAACACTTTAAAGCCTATTCCTGGCCGGGAAACATTCGCGAATTGGAAAATTGTCTCCGGCGCGCTGTTATCGTCTGCGCGGGAGACGTTATCATGGAAGAGCATATTGAACTTATGGACACACAACAAGAACATCGTGCCCAGACGGTAAACCAACAGCAGGTTATGAATCATTTAAAAGACAAGATTCACAATATTCTCCCTGAAGTAATCCAGTTATCCAAAGAAGGCATACATGCCAATATCATAGAAACTGTGGAAAAAACGATTATTCTTAAAGTCCTTGAAGAATGCGGCAACAACCAGGTCAAAGCCGCGGCGATGCTGGGGATTAGTCGAAATACATTGCGCCACAGGCTGAAGAGATATAATGAAGATCAAGAATCTGAGAACTTATGAAAAAGATTGATTTGATATAAATCAATCAGCATCATCCAGCCCACATGTATAAACGCTTTGTATGCTGCTCTTCCCTTGGAATTATGGACGAGCAGTAAGGAATCTCCATAAAATAATGATTTTAGTTATTCGATACGCCTGAAATTCCCCTCTTCCACTAATCCCTTACTGCATGGAACAGACTTGCCTACTCCGGATTGAGTGAGTCCCATATCATCATCCTTGAATATCTGGTTGAGGTCCATACCTCCTGTCATTATGAAATTAAAAGCACCTTGATTATCCATTCTGGCCTTACATGGCATGGAGCGGGAATGCCAAAGGTAAAAATACCATGGCAAATTATATTTACATGGTCATATTCTACTATTTTCTATCCAGGGTGCGGTATTGTATGGCTTCAGCCACATGGGACGATTCGATCTCGGTACTTCCTTCGATGTCCGCAATAGTCCGGGCGATCTTCAGGATCCTGGCATGGGCCCTGGCGCTGAGCCCAAATCTTTCCATGGCTTTTTCCAGCATTCTCCCGGATTCCAGGTCTATCTGGCAGTACTTATTTATCTGGCGGCTGTTCATGGCAGAGTTTGTATGAATTTTTGCATTACGGAACCTCTCCGACTGGATTTCCCTTGCTCTCATAACCCTTTCCAGGATGTCAGCGGAAGAGGCTCCGTTCCCTATCTCCGAAAGCTCCTTATAGGGGACCGAGGGCACCTCTATATGAAGGTCTATCCTGTCCATCAAAGGCCCGGATATCCTGGCCCTGTAACGCTGGATCTGGAGAAAAGTGCACCTGCATTCTCTCTTCGGGTCGCCCAAAAATCCACACGGACAAGGGTTCATGGCTGCGACCAAAACGAAATCTGATGGGTATGTAACCGCTGAATTGGCACGCGAAATTGTAACATGTCCGTCTTCCATAGGCTGCCTCAGGACCTCCAGGACGTTTTTCTTGAACTCCGGCAGTTCATCTAGAAAAAGTATTCCGTTATGGGCTGTGCTCACCTCACCCGGCTTGGGGTTTTGTCCGCCCCCTATCAAACCGGCATCGGAAATAGTGTGATGAGGACACCTGAAAGGACGCACCGTTATAAGTCCATACCCTTTAGGCATAAGTCCCATAACGCTGTATATCTTGGAGGTCTCCAGGGACTCATTAAAGCTCAGGGGCGGAAGGATGGTAGGCAGACGCCTCGCGAGCATGGTTTTTCCCGAGCCAGGAGGACCTATCATTATAAGATTGTGGCCCCCTGCAGCTGAAATCTCCATGGCCCTTTTCGCATTTTCCTGGCCCCTTACATCCTTGAAATCTACATCCGGATCTGGATACTGGAAGAGATCCTTGATTTTAACCTTGAATGTACTTATTTTTTTTATGTTAAGCAGGGATTCTACGACCTGGGGGAGAGACCTGGCCGGATGAATGTCAAGTCCATCCACAACTGCGGCTTCAGGCGCGTTTTCGAGAGGGAGATATATACCTTTGAACCCCAGTTCTCTTGCAGTGATCGCCATGGGCAGGGCACCCCTGACCGGCCTGATCAGTCCGTCAAGTGCAAGTTCGCCTATAAAAAGGTAATCAGCGTAAGAAAACTTTTTTAACAACCCTGTGGCAGCGAGAATACCTAAAGCCATAGGCAGGTCAAAGGCGGATCCTTCTTTCTTTATGTCTGCAGGTGCCAGGTTGACGGTGATTCGGTCGGCGGGAAAATGATATCCTGAATTTTTTATGGCTGCTTTTACTCTGTCCTTACTTTCCCGAACGGCCCCATCAGGCAACCCCACCGTCGCAAAGGATGGAAGGCCCTGGGAAATATCAACCTCTACCTCGACAATATATGCATCTATACCTATAACAGCGCTGCTTAATATTTTGGCCAGCATGAGTTAAGGACCACGACTATCTTTATTTTTATTTACACTTTGGGTGTTTACATCTAACACATAAAGTTATATAAATCAAAATTTATTCTTTATATAAAAGCATTTATAGGCATCTAATAACAAGATGCTGAAAAAGATGGCCCTATTTTAAGAAATAAAATGTTTTAACGAAAATTTAACAGGAGATAATTATGGCACGAGTCACAGTAGAGGACTGTCTGAAAAAAGTTGACAACCGATTCGGATTGATTCACCTCGCGGCTAAACGAGTTCGCCAGCTGAGGAAAGGCTATGAACCCCTGGTAGTATACAAAAATAAAGATATAGTAGTCGCTCTTAGAGAGATAGCAGCAGGCTCTGTGTATCAGGCCGGAGAGGGAGAGGATATGAGTCTGAGCATAAAGGAAGGTGCTTCAGAACAGGTAGTAATTCCCGAGCAAACGGCAGGGACTCCTTCGTCCCCTGAATCGGAGGATATGGAGGAAAAGGTTAAAGAGAAGTGATTATGCATAAGAGAGACTATTATGAAGTCCTGGGTATTCCCCGGGATGCAGGTGACGAACAAATCAAAAGTGCCTATAGAAAACAGGCATTAAAATATCATCCCGACAGAAATCCAGGAGACAGAGAGGCGGAGGAAAAGTTTAAAGAGGCCGCAGAGGCTTATGAAGTCCTTAGAGATGTTGAAAAACGGGAGATCTATGACCGGTTTGGTCACGAGGGTCTTGAAGGAAGGGGATTCAAAGGTTTTGGAGGATTCGAAGATATTTTTTCCAGCTTTGGAGATATCTTTGAAGATTTTTTTGGGTTCGGAACAAGGTCAGGCAGAAAGAGGCGTTCGAGACAGGGAAGAAGCCTTCGATACGACCTGGAACTCACCCTTGAAGAGGCGTTTTTCGGCAAAGAAGAAGAGATTGTATTTGAGCGGCTGCAATCTTGCGAGGCATGTAACGGTTCAGGCATGAGCCCCGGGAGCGAAGCCCAAACCTGTCCCTTATGTCAGGGTAGAGGTCAGGTAATAAGATCACAGGGGTTTTTTCAGGTCAGTACTACATGCCCTACATGCCACGGTGAAGGCCAGATTATAAGCAACCCATGCAGGGAATGTGGAGGAACAGGGAAGGTTAAAGCGGAAAGAAGAATAAGTGTCAAAATTCCTCCCGGAGTGGGCACAGGATCTCAGTTGAGATTGAGGAACGAGGGGGAGCCGGGAGAACACGGCGCTCCTCCAGGAGATCTGTTCGTGGTTATACACGTTAAAGAACACGATTTTTTTTCACGAGACGGTAATGATTTGATCTGCCAGATCCCTATATCATTTGTTCAGGCGGCCCTGGGAGACACTATTAACATACCGGCACTGGAAGATGAAAAAGGCCATGAACTAACAATCCCAAAAGGATCTCAACCTGGCGATGTTCTTAAAACGTCTGGTAAAGGAATGCCCAATCTTAGAAATCATAACAAGAGAGGCGATCTTTATATAAGATTATTAATCAGGATTCCGGAAAAATTAAATCAACACCAGAAAGAATTATTGGAGGCATTTGCCGAAACAGAGGGATTAAAGCTCTCTGGGAAAAAAAAGAAGGGCGAAACTATTTGGAAAAAAATGATTAAATAGCTTGATAGGCAAAAATAACGCTTTTCTTTTTTTTATCGCTTTACATTATTTTCTAATAGTGATAGACAATACCCCTTTAAATTTGTGTTCAGCGTTGGAGTCTAAATAGCCATGCTAGCCAAGAAAAAGAAAGAATATTTTAGGAAGCTGCTCACTGAGAGGCTAGATCAGCTTTTGACAGAGGCTAATAAAACGGTGAGCGGCATGACCGATCAGGGAGACAATTTCCCTGACCCAACTGATAGGGCGTCACTTGAATCCGAAAGAAATTTCACGCTCCGTATAAGAGACCGGGAAAGAAAATTAATTTCAAAAATCAAGGAGGCCCTTGATAGAATAGAAAACGGTACTTACGGCATTTGCGAGGAATGCGGAGAGGAAATTTCCGAGAATAGGCTGAAAGCCCGCCCTGTGACGACCCTGTGTATTGAATGTAAGAAAAAACAGGAAAATGAAGAGAAAGTCAGAGGATTATAACTGACATTGAATGACATCTTGTTTGATAAGCAAAAGAGGCCGGCGCAGGCATATTGCCCGGCTTTTTTATTGCTCATATTATACACTCGGCAAAGTATGTGATATAATTATTTTTATGATAGAAGAAAAAAATAAAACAGATAAAACAATTAGAAATGCTGAAGAGATCCACGAAGAGGTAATAACAACACATATCAACGCGGACTTTGATGCATTGGCATCCATGATTGCCGCCCGAAAGCTTTATCCGAATGCAACGCTGGTTTTTCCCGGATCCCAGGAAAAAAACCTCAGGAATTTTTTCCTTCACTCTGCATCTTATCTATTCAACTTCACCAAGGTGAAAAATGTAGATATCGATAAAATTAAACGTCTTATTCTGGTTGACACCCGGCAAAAAAGTCGAATCGGAAAATTCGCAGAATTGGCTAATAGAGATAATGTTGAAATCCACATATATGACCACCATCCCGATTCTGAAGAGGATATCCATGGAGACATGGAAGTCATCCGCCCAACAGGCTCAGCTACCACGCTGCTAACTGAAATCATCAGGGAAAAGGGAATATCCGTTTCCGTTGATGAAGCAACCATTATGTGCCTTGGTATCCACGAGGATACAGGTTCATTCACATTTTCCTCCACCACGGCTGAGGATTACGAGGCCGCCGCATGGCTTACCGGGCAGGGTGCTGTTCATAACGTCATATCCGATATGCTTACGAGGGAGCTGACAGCCGAACAGGTCTGGCTGCTCAACGACCTCACCCATTCAGCCACACACACGATCATTAATGGCGTCGAGGTTGTCTTCACCAAGGTAATACGGGATGAATATATAGGGGATTTCGCCGTCCTGGTGCACAAACTCATGGAAATGGGAAATTTGGATGTTGTTTTTGCTCTTGCCCAAATGCAGGACCGTATATACCTCGTGGCCAGAAGCCGCATTGAAGAGGTAAACGTAGCTGAGATAGCCCTTGCCCTGGGGGGTGGCGGGCACCCACAGGCATCATCAGCTACCATAAAAAACAAAACTTTGGCCCAGGTGGAAAAAACCCTGCAGGCACTCCTGAGAAAAAATATAACACCAACCAAAAAGGCCAAAGATTTGATGAGCTATCCTGTAATTCGCATCTCTCCCAGGGAAACCGTGAAGGAGGCTGCCGACCTAATGACCAGGTACAATATAAATGTACTCCTGGTCCTGGATGATGAGGATAAGCTTAAGGGTTATGTAACGAGACAAATAGTTGAGAAAGCTGTTTTTTTCGGCCTTGAAACGATTGAGATAAACGAGTATATGAACATTGATGTGTCTACTGTACATCCAGACGCTACCCTCAAAGAAGTCCAGGAGCTGATCATTAAAAGCAGGTTAAGAATCCTTCCTGTCGTGGAAGACGGCAAGGTGCAAGGAGTAATTACCAGGACAGACCTTCTTAATATCCTGGTGGGAGACCCGTTGATCCCGGAATTTCTTTATGATTCAGAAAACGCCTCGCATTTTTTAAGAAAAAAGAATCTGGCTAGCACACTGAAAGAGCGTGTTCCCAGAAATATTATCAAGGTACTGAAGGACGTCGGTCATGTAGCGGACATGCTCGGATATAACGCCTACCTCGTAGGAGGGTTTGTGAGAGACGTGCTGCTGAAGCGAGAAAATCTGGATGTAGACATAGTAATTGAAGGAGACGGCATAAATTTTGCCCACGAATTCGCGAAATACTATGACGCAAGAGTCAGGAGTCACCGCAAATTCGGAACGGCGGTACTAATCTTTCCCAATGGTTTTAAAGTTGATGTGGCGACTGCCCGAATGGAATATTATGAAGCCCCGGGAGCCCCGCCTATTGTCGAGACAAGTTCTCTAAAATTGGACCTGTACAGACGTGATTTCACCATAAATACCCTCGCTGTTAAGCTTAACAAGAGAAATTACGGGACGCTTATCGACTATTTCGGCGGGCAGAAGGATATAAAAGAAAAAGTTTTGAGGGTCCTCCACAACCTGAGTTTCGTAGAAGATCCAACAAGGGTATTCAGGGCTATCAGGTTTGAACAGCGTTTCGGTTTCCGGATCGGAAAACTTACACTGGCTCTTATCAAAAATGCAGTTAAAAGAAATCATTTTAAAGGGGTCGCCGGCCGCAGGCTCTTCCTTGAACTTAAGCTTATCCTGCAGGAACAGGATCCTGTGAAGGCCATCGAAAGGATGAGCGAATTTGAACTCCTGCAGTTCATAGACTCCGGAATAAAAATGGATAATGGGCTCAGATCACTGCTGGATGAAGCTAGAAAGGTCATTGCGTGGTATTATCTTCTTTACCTGGAGGACGATTTTAAACCATGGTGGGTCTATTGGAATTGCCTGATCTCACCACTTGATCCAAAAGAGCTCAATTTCCTTACCCAGAGGATGGGAATGGTGGACCAGGACAGCCGAAGAAAAACGGCCCAGGTTGAAAACCTGAATATCCTTATGGACACTCTTTTTAAATTTAACGGGGATAACTATGGCCTCTATACTTTGCTCACCCCTTATGATACAGAAACGTTACTCTATTTTATGGCCAAAACCACGAGTGAAAAAGTTAAAAAACTGGTTTCCAACTATTTTACCAAATTGAAAGGTGTGGAAACCCAGATCCAGGGAAAGGATTTAATCAGAATGGGTTATAAACCGGGCCCTGTTTTCAAAAAAATCTTTGACCGCCTTTTGGGTGCCCGTCTGAATGGCCTAATAAAAACCAGAGAGGACGAAGTTGGTTTCGTAAGAGAAACATTTCCGCCCTCGGAACAATGACACCTTTAATCTTGTGAGTATATGAATACAGATTCATCTGGGAAATGGCTTTTTCCTGTTCGCTAATGTTACAGAAATGAACTAACGCTCAACCCTATCTTTCTTCTATGTTGCACTGTTCTCGACTTTGGCCGGCCTGATCGTTCATATATATATTAATACTCGTGATAAGAGGAAATGATATCTATGAAAAAAAAGAAAATCGTTAGTGGAATGCGTCCCACAGGTAAAATACATCTTGGACATCTACACGGGGCGCTTCTTAACTGGAGAAAACTCCAGGAGGAATATGAGTGTTTTTACTTTGTCGCTGACTGGCATGCCTTAACCAGTGAATATGCTAACCCGGGGATCATTCAAGAAAGCACTTATGATATGATTATAGACTGGATTTCCGTGGGTCTTGACCCTGAAGTCTCCACCTTTTTTATCCAGTCTCAGATCAAGGAACACGCGGAACTTCACCTGATTTTTTCCATGATAATTCCACTTCCATGGCTGGAGAGAAATCCTACATATAAGGAACAGCTTCGCGAACTGACCCAGAAAGATATCTATACCTATGGCTTTCTGGGTTACCCTGTATTACAGGCAGCCGATATAGTTATCTATAAGGCTAACGGAGTTCCTGTAGGAGAGGATCAGGCACCTCATGTAGAACTTACCAGGGAAATAGCCCGCCGCTTTAATTATTTCTACGGTGAGGTTTTCCCTATTCCTGAAGTCCTTCTTACCCCAACTTCCAAAATCCTTGGAATTGACCGCCGTAAGATGAGCAAAAGCTATGACAATGCCATATTTTTAACTGATCCGGATGAGGTTATAGATATGAAAGTGGGACAGATGATCACCGATCCACAGAGGGCCAGAAGAAAAGACCCTGGGGACCCGAGCATCTGTAATGTATTTTCATTCCATGAGATCTATTCGGATCCTGAAACAGTTGCCGCCATCAATCGAGATTGCAGGTCAGCTGACATCGGATGTGTGGAATGCAAGAAGATAATGTCCGAAAATTTAAAAAAAGGCCTTCGACCGATAAGAGAAAAGAGAAGAGAATTGGAGTCGAATATGGATGTGATCAGGGATATAGTCGAACAAGGCAACAAAAAGGCCAGATCCATAGCCCAAAAGACCATGAGCGAGGTCAGGGAAGCCCTAAAGATATAAGAGGTCCAGGCATTTTTTTCAAACTGGCCAACAGACAGTATCAAACCTAAGTACGAAATTCCTTTCACACGTTAAGGTATAAAAAGCTTTGGCAAAATATTACAGGGGAGTCTCTTTCTTCAGGTCTATGTATCAGCTACAAATTTATGTCACCTGTATAGAACAGTGGGGATCGCTCAATGGATTATGAAGTCAGGCTCGAAATATTTGAAGGGCCTCTTGATCTGCTCCTTCACCTCATTCACAAAAATGAGGTAGATATCTTTGATATTCCCATCGCCACTATAACTGACCAATATTTGGAATACCTTGACCTAATGAAGGCCTTTAACATAGACGTGGCTGGTGATTTCCTTATTATGGCATCTACGCTGATTCACATCAAATCAAAGATGCTCCTTCCGGGATTATCTGAAGAGGATGAAGAGGAAGACCCTCGAAATGAAATCACGAGACCTCTTCTGGAATATATGAGACTTAAGGAACTGGCTGAAGACCTCTCGGAAAGAGAGATACTTGACAGGGATGTCTTTATAAGACAGACACAGCCTTATCTCGATAAGCAGTTGAAGGACTCAGATCCACAATTGGATGTTAACCTTTTTCAACTGATGGATGCTTTCAGGAGCGTTGTTGACAGGAGACTTCCGGGAGTTCAACTGAAATTCAGGCTGGAGAGATGGTCGGTCAAGGAAAAAACAGAACACATAATAGGCCTGCTAAAAGAAAAGGGGGAGATGTTCTTTAAGGATCTTTTTAATGAAGACCGAAGCATCAGCGAATTCGTAGTGACTTTTCTCGCCCTTCTTGAACTTGTACATATCGGCCTGGTAAAAGTGCTCCAGCCTTCGCTTGAGAGCGACATCAGATTGATTCCTTCTTTTGATGAAAACGGGGGAAACAGCGATGTCTGAATCGCTAAAACTTATTGTTGAGGCCCTGCTATTTACGTCGGACCGTCCGCTCGATCCGCGCGAAATCAATACCTGGTTCCCGGATCAGAGCCAATCCGAAATCCGAAAGGCGCTCGCCGAACTGGAGTCTGAATATGACGCCATGAAGAGGAGTTTTGTGCTCAAACAGGTTGCCGGTGGATACCAGTTCAGGACGCGGTCTGAATACGCAGCATATATTCTTCGAATGCTTCAGTCTTCTCCAACGCGTCTATCACGAGCAGCCCTGGAAACGCTGGCTATCATCGCCTACAAGCAACCGGTCCTGCGCCAGGAAATAGAACGACTGCGCGGAGTAGATGTGGGAGGTATTCTGAAAACCCTCATGGAAAAGGGTTTAGTCAGAATAGTAGGCCGCAAGAATCTTCCAGGCAGGCCTCTCATATATGGAACAACAAAAAAATTCCTTACAGTTTTTGATCTGAAGGACCTGGATTCGCTTCCCAAATTAAAAGAGATCAGGGAACTCAGCACACAGGAACTACAGCCGAATGCTGTATCGACTGAGGAACCCAAGGCGGAAGAAGCGGAGAAAGGAGCCAACGGTGACGTTAAAGACCAAACCACAACGCCAGACCAGACACCACCCTTCCCGTCCCGGGATACCTGATGAGGGAAGACCGCAGCGGCTTAATCGAATATTGTCCTCTGCCGGTCTGACTTCCAGGCGTAAGGCGGATGATTGGATAATATCAGGGCGCGTAAGAGTAAATGGCCGCCTGGTTGATAAACTCGGAATACAGGCTGTCTGGGGACGGGATAAAATCAGTGTGGATGGAAAGGAAATACCAGGCCCCGCTGAAAGGCTGTATCTAATGCTTAATAAGCCGTTCGGCTATATGTCTTCCCTGAAAGACCCTGAAGGCAGACCCGTGGTAACTGATCTGGTCCAGCATCTTAGCCAAAGGGTTTATCCGGTAGGACGGCTCGACTTCGATACACTGGGTTTGCTCCTTCTTACCAATGATGGAGAATGGGCTCACCGCATGACCCACCCAAGCTATCAAATACCGAGAACATACAAAGCAACCGTGTCCGGCAGAATAGACAACGAGGCCATAGCCCTCCTGCGAAAAGGCGTTATCCTGGAAGATGGGCCCGCCGGCCCCACAAAAGCGGATGTTATAAGCCGTAATGAGAACAGAAGTGTTGCCAGAGTCACCATCACGCAGGGGAGGAACAGGCAGGTAAGGCGTATGCTGGAGTCAGTGGGTTACAGAGTGATTCACCTGGTAAGGATTGGCTTCGGTTCTCTGGTACTCGGTGACCTTAAAGTAGGGGATTATCGCCAGCTTACAACCGAAGAGGTTAAGTCATTGAGAAATTTAGTGGGTCTTAAATGATTTTTCTATTTACAAAACACCCCTGATTATAGTAACCCTTTTCATGATCCGGGCGGTTAACTCAGCGGGAGAGTGCCATCCTCACACGGTGGAAGCCGAGGGTTCAAATCCCTCACCGCCCACCATTTTAATAATAAAATCGAGCCTGACATTTACAACTGCTATTAAAAGAATTCTGCATCCTAACCGCACCTGCCATAAATACCACCGAGACCAAATTGTTCTTAGACATAAGATAACAGAAAAAGTCCGATGCAAATTCTGCGGGGCCGACATTCCTCCCCCTAAATAATTGATTCGTCAATAATTCACCGCAGCCTGAAAGCCCTGATTAAAATTCTCTCCTGTTGCTTAATAATGACTATATAGCCTAATATGTCCTGATTAAACTTTTTGCGGTTTTTTTGAGCTAAAAAGGCTTGCGCGAGCCTTTTTTTTATAAAAACACGCATTTTTAAGTAGTTCCACAACCTCAAAAACAGCTGTTTTTAAAAAACGCAAATTTTTGATGAAGAAAATATTGACATTACTAGCCGACCGGTCTACTATCCAGCCACATTTTAGTTTGTAAAGTCGTTCCCGACGTTCATGCTAGACTAACATATAACAATTTAAAGAACGGAGTAAGAAGATGGATCTTGATGCTTACCATCAAGCGGGAAAAAATTTGTACGACCGCCTTCACCTGCCCACCTACCCGGTGGCTATCAAATATATAAAGTCCGAAGATGAAATTCCGGAACGGGCCTTTAGGCCATCGTCAAAAAGCCAGAAATTGAGCATCTGTCAGGCCTTTACTTATGCGCGGCGCTGGGGCCGTCATACGGCCATGACAGCAAAAGACAATTTCTGTGTCCCCTCCTCTGCCGCACATAAATTGGTTGCAATATCAGATGAGGACCTTGTCGAAAGTCAGTTAAAACAGGCATGGCATAAGGACAGGGCTGCGGAGAAAACTAGAATGGCTTTATTCAATAAAATTATTAGTGGAACAGAAGACCAGGATAATTTTCACAGGAGAGGCCAATATATGGGGCTTGTCTGCTCACCTCTTACTGAAACTATCGTAGAACCCGACTCTATATTGGTTTACGGTGACGGTGGGCATATAACCCACATGATCCATGCCTTTTGCTACAACTCAGGGATTCCGCTGACTTCGTCGTTTGACGGCTTTACCGAATCCTGTGTCAAGGGTGGGCTGCTACCATTTATCGCCGGGAAGCCACAGGTAGTCTTACCAGGTATGGGAGATCGAAGTTTTTGCAGCTTAACTGAAAATGAAATCGCAATAGGGTTTCCTGGATCAATGGCGAGTATGGTAGTGGAAGGCCTCTTCAGATCCGGAGGCGCCATGAACATGAATCAGCCACAAAAAACATTGCTACCCACAGGAATAACAGAGTCGGTGACTCCCGGTTTTATATTTCTCAGGAACAGGCTGGACGAAAAAACGTCCGGCCATCATTAAATATATATAAGGTATTACATATCGTACTTTACGCAACTTTAACTCACTACGGAGGAGAAAATGCCTGACAATGAAGAGACCTACAGGAAACTTATAGATTGGCTGAACAAGGCCTGGTGGAAACTGCCTGAGTCCAAATCTTTAATGCCTTCTATTAAAGTCCGGTATACACCCGAGGAGGCTTCTTTTTTGACCGGTATGCCCTTTACATTTAAAAGCTTAGAAGAACTGGCAGCCTTGAAGCAGGTAGACCCGATCGAACTCCTGCCGCGCCTGAAACAGATGGTCAGAAAGGGACTGGTATATGAAAGCATAAGGGGAGGATCGATACGATACAGGCTGAACGATGCGTTTGATTCAATGGCCCGCATGCCCCTCTGGAGAGGCAAGGATGACGATCCGTCCAAGGCCATTGCAAAACATACTAACGATTATTTTGAGGATCGCCTGTTCGATCAGGTCGAGGACGCTCATTTTAAGATACTGAGGGCACTGCCGATTAATAAAACAATCGAAGACACACGCGAGATCTTGCCTTTTGAAAATGTAATCAAGGTAATTGATGACTACGAATATTTCTCGGTGAGCACCTGTCCCTGCAAGCACATGCATAATATCGACCCCAACTACCCTAATTGCAGGCACCCGACCGAGGTATGCCTGCATTTTGACGACCTGGGCCGCTATTGTGTTGAAAACGGCTTCGGCAGGGAGATCACGCGGGAAGAGGCCCGTGATGTACTCCGTAAGGCAGCGGATTCCGGCCTGGTTCACGGTATCAATAATTATAAGAATCGCACGGACACTATATGCAACTGCTGCGCGTGCTGCTGTGTTTGGCTACAGTCCTATCACAAACTGGGTCATTCCAAGGGCATTGATCCTTCTAACTACAAGGTGGAAATCAACCAGGATACCTGCAAGGCTTGCGGGCTCTGCATCAAGCGCTGTCCAATGGATGCCCTTCAGCTTAAGTACAACCCAAAGGCAGGTAATAAATATCAGAAGGCCCCGGTAGTTGATCCTACAAAGTGCATTGGCTGCGGCGTGTGTGCTCACAAGTGCCCCACAAATTCCTTGAAGCTCGTACGCAACGAGACCATCACAGAGCCCCCTGAAACGGTGCGGGAATACGCCCTGCTTTATGCAGCCGATCGACGTAAGGCCGAGCTTGAAGGCTGTGCACATTAGACAATCAAGCGATATGACGTATTGTTAAAGCTAAAGGATTTTAACAACTTGCCTATCTCTAAATAAATGTAAACTGTATACAAAATAGTATATTCAGGTGAAAAAGGCATCGCTAAAACCGGGTAAAAAAGCTTGACAATAATAGTCGACCGGTCTTGTATAGATATACAATAACAAAAATCAGAGATGTCATTTCCACAAACCGGGAGCTGCCCCCTCCTAAAACAAAAGGAGTTTATGCTATGGCTCATATTCTAGATATACTTGGAAGCAAATATCCGATTATCCAAGGCCCGATAGGTCAGCTCAACGATCCCAGGATGGTAGCTGCGGTATCAGAGGCAGGTGCATTTGGAATGCTGGCCCTTGGTTTTGAAACAGATATAAACAGGATCAGGGAGATGATAGAGCAAGTCAAAGATCTTACTGACAGGCCTTTCGGCGCCAACCTGATGATCGCCATGAACCCGAAAAATGAAGAGATCCTGGAAATACTGGCGCAATCAGGCATCAAGACGATTACCACTTCCGCCGGTTCTCCCAACAAAATCTATCCCAAAATCAAGGAGCTCGGTTTAAATGCCCTGCACGTAACCCTGGCGGCACCACTTGCTGCAAAAGCCGCTCAAGCAGGGGCTGACGGGGTCGTGGTTTCAGGTACCGAATCCGGCGGTCTTCGCAGCACCGGTCCTGAAGACACCAGCATGATTCTGATTCCCCTGGTCTGCGATATGGTTGATGTGCCTGTTGTTGCCGCGGGAGGAATCGCAGATCGCAGGGGATATCGGGCAGCTCTGGCACTTGGCGCACAGGGAGTCCAGATTGGAACCGCCTTCCTGGCTTCTGAAGAGAGTCCGGCCTCACGGGCCTGGAAAGAGGCGATAGTAGGGTGCAGTGATGCCGGCACTACATTGCTCCCTATCGGCAATATGACCATGAGGGCAATTATAAATCCCAAGCTGAGCGGTCTTATCACGACTGGCGCTGATCTCACCAAGGAATACAATATGGTGAACACAGGAAAGGCCTGGAACAGCGGGGATTTTGATCTCTTTCCGGCCGGAGCAGGCCAGGTCAGCGCACTTATAAAGGAAATAAAACCGGTCAAAGACATTATCGAAGAAATGGTCTCTTAGGATCTCAAAAATCCTTTTGACTAAAGTTCTAACAGGCTGGGGCTACCTTTGGAGAGCCCCTTCTAGTATGACTGAAAACAGGCTATTACAGAATACACTTATAAAGTGAGATTTCAAATGAACGCCAAGGAACGGATTCTTAAAGCGGGCGCCAGAATTGTTCACCAGAAAGGCTTCTATAATACCGGACTGGCCGAAGTACTTGAAGCAGCTGGAGTCCCCAAGGGATCTTTTTATTTCCATTTCAAAAACAAGGAAGAGTTCGGACTACAGCTTATTGACTACTTTTCAGAATATCTGAAGACCAGCAGGGAATGTTTTTATGAAGACCAAGGTCTTTCACACGTTGAAAAAATGAGGCTCATGTTTAAATCGCAGGCGGAAGCATTTAGGCAAAACGATTTTAAAGGGGGCTGCCCCTTAGGCAATCTGGCCCTGGAAACAGGTGATTGTAATGATAATTTCAGAAATAAACTTAACCATGCCTTTACAGACATTAAAAAAGAATTGACCCTGCAACTTGAAATGGCTAAAAAATCTGGAGAAATCTCTGAAGTTTTAAATTCTGAAGAGGTTGCTTATTTCATCCAAAACAGCTGGGAGGGGACATTGATGCAGATGAAGGTATCTAAAAGTACCGCTCCTCATAAGATCTTCGATCAAATGATCTTTGAAAAACTTCTGAAATCCTGATATTAAAAATTTTTGTACTAAATCGCGATCGCTGAACAAAAAACCCTTATTCCTCTACAATCCTATTAATTCCAACAAAATGGAGAAAAAATGGCAAAAGAAACCGGAGTTTATGAAAAACTGCGAGAACAATTGGATCAGTACTCGTGCGGCTTTCCTAAAACCGAGTCAGGGGTGGAGCTGGAGATACTAAAAAAGCTTTTTTCTGAAGATGAAGCCGGGATGTTCCTCCAGATGAGCCTCGCCATAGAGACACCGGAGGAAATTGCGGCGCGCACCGGACGGGATCCAGAAGCCGTGGCAGCACTCCTATCACAAATGGCGGAAAAGGGTCTGCTTTTCCGCTGGCGAAGAGGTGATCAGGTCAAGTACGCAGCCATAGCTTTCGTGCTTGGCCTGTATGAATTTCAGCTAAAGACTATTGACAGGGACCTGGCCGAGCTGTTTGAAAAATACTTCGAGGAGAGCTTGTTAAAAAGCATGGGAAACTGTGACCCGCTTATGCGGCCCATACCGGTAAATCGTTCCCTTGAAGTTTTACACCCTGTTGCCAGATATGACGACTCCCGCGCCATTGTCAAAAGAAAAAAACTGATCTCGGTTGGGAACTGTATCTGCCGGGTAGAACAGGGTTTGTTAGAAAAGGGTTGTGGAAAACCGCTCGAGGTCTGCCTTCAATTCGGAGCAAGTGCCCAGTACTTCATTGACCGGGGTCTTGCTCGGCAAATAACCGTGGATGAGGCACTAAACATACTTGATCAGGCCGAAGAAGCCGGACTGGTAACTCAGCCCGCGAATGCAAAAAATCCGGAAGGCATGTGCAACTGTTGCGGAGACTGCTGTGGCATACTTCGAGCTCTCAACAGGCTGCCGAAACCGGCTGAAAAGGTAATGTCTAATTATTTTGCCGTAGTCGATCCTGATTCATGTACAGGTTGCGAGATATGTCTTGAAAGGTGCCAGATGGGGGCTATTTCTTTAAATGATGACGATACGGCCATGATCAACCTGGACAGATGCATCGGTTGCGGCCTTTGTGTAACTACATGCCCCGGGGAAGCCATCCATCTTGAAATCAAGCCCGAAAGTAAACGACTAATTCCACCTGATACAACCTTGGATTCAGCAAAAACAATGGCCGAAGCAAGGGGAAAAACCTTGATACCACTGGCTATGCAGGTTTGACCAGCAACGTTGTAGAATATTTTTTTTACTCAGACTGAAAGTTAACATCCCTGGCATAGGTACATTGACTTAGTTGCCTTATTGAGCCTACTTCTCAAAAACAGCCAGCAGCAAAACACACAAGGAGGATTAGAGCATGAGCAGACTCGATCATTTGTTTTCCCCGATCCAAATAAGGAACATTACACTTAGCAACAGGGCGGTCATGCCTCCAATGGGGACCTGGCTTGCCAATGACGACGGAACAGTGGGAGATGCTTCCCTTGCCTATATCAGGCGGCAGGCCCAGAGCGGAGCCGGCCTTATTATTTCCGAAGTCACCTGCGTGCATCCTACAGGTCTGGCCGGGGACCGTCATATGGGAGTCTATGAAGACAGATTCGTTCCCGGCCTGACAAAATATGCCCAGGCCATCCATGAGGCCGGAGGAAAAGCTGCTATGCAGCTTCACCACGCAGGACGAGAAAGTTTTTTCCTTCTGAAAAAAGGGAAAGCTGTTGGGCCGTCTCCTCTGCCAAGTAAGGTTTATGGCATGCCACCGAACGAGATGTCTTTAGAATTGATCCAAGAGATCATTGAGGCATTCGGCAAAGGCGCGATTCGCGCCCGTGAAGCCGGTTTCGATGCCGTAGAGGTACACGGAGCCCATGGCTACCTCCTTACACAATTTCTATCAGCACTTTCCAATATTCGCGAAGACAAATACGGAGGAGATTTGCAGGGACGCGCTACTTTTATAATAGAGATTCTCAGAAAGGTCCGCAGCTCTGTAGGGGACGATTTTCCAATTTTATTGCGAATTTCCGCTGAGGAATTTATCAAGGGGGGATATGTGGTTGAAGACCTGTTCCCTATTCTTCCCTCCTTTGTAGAAGCGGGGGCTGATGTTATACATGCCTCTATCGGCACCCACGGAAGTCCCGGGGGAATCACAAGCGCTCCCCAGGAATATGACCCCGGGTTTAACGCCTGGCGGGCGAAAAAAATAAAACAGGTGGTAAGTGTCCCGGTCATAGCTGTAGGAAGGTTCACAGACCCTGCGCTTGCGGATGAAACAATCGCAAAAGGTGATGCAGATCTTGTCGCTTTTGGCAGACAGCAGCTGGCTGATCCGGATTATCTTATCAAGGCCAGGGAAGGCCGTTCAAAGGATATCCGCTTTTGTATCGCCTGCAACCAGGGCTGTATCGAAAGAATAATGTTTGAACCTGGTACTTCTGTCCGGTGTGCTATTAATCCTGAAACAGGCCAGGAACTGATATATCCCAAGGGCCCTGCAGAGAAAAGCCTTGACGTGTGGGTCATAGGCGCCGGTCCGGCCGGACTTACTGCGGCATTTGAAGCGGCCAGGCTCGGTCACAGAGTCACTTTATTCGATAAGTCAGATGAACCGGGCGGCCAAATTCGATACGCGGGAATTCCTCCTTATAAACAGGTCTACAAAGATTGGATTAACTGGCTGGTCGAACAGGTTAAAAGCGCCGGCGTTGATATGAAAACAGGCACCACTGTTACTGCATCAATGATAAATCAGGGACGGCCCGAGGTAGTAATCCTGGCCACTGGTGGAGAAAAGATCGTTCCGGATATTCCGGGCATAGACAAGCCTCTCGTATGTGACGCCCTGCAGATCCTAGGGGGCGAAATAGAACCCGAAGAGAATGTAGTGGTTGTCGGCGGTGGACTTATAGGCATGGAGACCGCTGATTATTTGACAGAAAAAGGTTCGAAAGTCACAGTGGTTGAAATGCTAAAAAAATCTCCGGTATCAAAAATGGCCTCTCATGGTTACATGCTTCATAGCCGGTTGCGGGATAAGGGATGCAGGCTAATGCTTAATACAAAAGTTGAAAGAATAGAGGAAAACGCTGTAATCGCAAGCATTGAAGGAGCGTCACAAACCATATCGCCTGTAAACCAGGTTGTCATTGCCGTCGGTATGAAGCCGGTGGACAACCTTTTTTCATGCCTGGAAAAAGAAGGGATACGCCACTATATAGTTGGTGATGCGGTACAACCGAGACGCATTATTGAAGCAACAGAAGAAGGCGCACGGGCAGCATGGAATATTTGAAAGGCTAGTCGAGAATCAGGAAAAGCTGAAACAACGGGAGAAAAAAAATGGACCTCGGAGCTTACAGAGAAGCCGGAAAAATTTTGTATGACAGCCTGCACCTGCCTACCTACCCGGTGGCTATCAAATATATCAAGTCCGAAGATGAAATTCCGGAAAAGGGTTTCCGGCCATCGGCAAAAGGCCAAAAATTGAGTCTCTGCCAGACATTTACCTATGCCCGTCGCTGGGGCCGTCATTCCGCCATGACTGAAAAAGACAATTTCTGCGTGCCCTCCTCCGCCGGTCACCAGTGGGTGTCAGTGTCAAAAGACGAATTTGTGGAAAGCCAGGTGAGGCAGGGTTGGCATAAAGACAGGGCTGCTGAAGAAAACCGTAATGCCTTTAACAAAGGTCTCTTCAGCAGCACAGACGGCAAAAATAATTTGCGCAGTGCACGCGAATATATCGGCCTTGTCTGTTCACCCATTACAGAGACACTTATAGAACCTGACTCCGTAATAGTTTACGGTGACGGTGGACATATAACCCATATAATCCATGCCTTGTGTTATAATTCAGGAATACCGTTAACTTCATCGTTTGACGGCTTCGGAGAATCCTGCGTCAAAGGCGGGCTGATCCCCTTTATCACCGGAAAACCCCAGGTAATTATTCCGGGCATGGGTGACCGGAAATTTTCCGGAACAACTGAGAATGAAATTGCAATAGGGTTTCCCGGATCCATGTTGAACACGGTTGTGGATTGTCTTTTCAAATCCGGAGGGTCCATGAACCTTGGCCAGCCGGAAAAGGTGATGCTGCCTACAGGATTGACTGAATCCGTGACCCCGGGCTTCGCTTTTTTGAGAAAAGAACTTGACAAAAAAAATGCTTGACCACTATTGGAAACAACAACTTCAGCAGCCTGGCGAAAAAAGCGTGTGGGCTGCAAACAGAAATATTTGTATAATATTTAAGTGATCTTAAATTGTAACATTAGAATATATAATATTATGGCTCAGGTCATTATAGTTTTTCGCCTGGGTGAATTAAGACGGAAGTCCTTTAGGGTCAGGCCCTTCTTTCGGGTGAAAAATCCACCTCAATTCATTTGAGATTTTGTGTGACAGGCCATATAATGGAGAGATTAGAGCAGAAGACTCTGAAATCTACCCTTTACACACTTCAAGCAAAGGAGGACCTGTAATGAACAATATTTCAGAAGAATCGAGGCTGATTATCGCATCAAACCTTACAGTTGCGACTATGTTAAGGGACATATATGTTCAACAAATTAAAGAAAGGCCCATAAAAAATTCTGAAGAATACGTCCTGGACAAATTCAAGGAAATTCTCTCGGGTCTTCCCGGCGCTAAATAAGGCAGGCCAGAGTGTGATTGGGCTGATGAAAAGATAACAAAGGGTTTTTTCGGGAATAGGTCTTGAACTTAGAGCAAGCGCTTTGGCACTGTTTTAACCCGGTCAAGGTCCTGAAGAATTACCGCCGTGAAACATGTGCAGTTAAGCCTTATTTAATAGGCTTTCTCTAATTTAACGACCATTAAGAAAATCGACTATCACTCCCAGGAATCATCATCTTTCTTTTTCAAATCAATGTAACCGGCCTTCTGCAATCTTCCCTGATCGTTCACAAACGAGATCAAGATCCAGTTGACTGCACTAATGATGAGGGATCCAAATACTGCAGCCCAGAAACCAATGACCTCAAAACCGGATATCAAACCCGACGCCATTTTTAACAGCATGGCGTTTATGACGAAAGTAAAGAGGCCTAGGGTCAAAATATTTAATGGGAGAGTCAAAACAATAAGAATAGGCCGAAAAAAGGCATTGAGGATGCCCAGTATGGCTGCCGTAAACAGGGCGGTAATAAAGCCGCTCACCCTGATCCCTTCTACCAGATAGGCGGCGACTGTTATAGCCGCTGTAAGTATTAACCACCTAACAGCAATGCCCTTCATACCTTTCTCCTGATCAACCTGATTTATTTTCTCTTTTAAAATGGGCTCTTAAAAGTGTATTGCAGCATAAAAATAATATCTAATCATAGTCAAGGCAAAACGAATGAGGGCTTCATTATTCGAGGATTATAAAACTTTTCTCTTGAAGTCGAAGAAAAACAATTTTAAATTACGTTTTTATTGAGATCCAAAAAGCTCTGATATTGTGGAGGAAATTATGTTGAAAATCGGCTTTATAGGGTGGAGAGGCATGGTCGGATCCGTGCTCATGGAATGTATGAGGGAAGAAAAAGACTTCAACGGTTTTGAGCCTCTCTTTTTTACGACCTCAAATATCGGAGGTAAAGGTCCCGATGTAGGGATCGAAATTCCTCCTCTAAAAGATGCTCACGATATAAACCTCCTATCCCAGCTCGATATAATTGTGACCTGTCAGGGTGGAGGTTACACTCAGGACGTGTATCCTGAAATTCGCAAGAACGGCTGGAACGGATACTGGATAGATTCTGCCTCTACCTTGAGGATGAAGGACGAAAGCATCGTGGTGCTGGATCCGGTTAATAGAGCCGTCATAGACTCAGGTCTTTCTTCGGGAATAAAAACATATGTGGGAGGTAACTGTACGGTGAGCCTTATGCTTATGGCCCTTTCCGGGCTTTTCTCTTCAGGCTCTATTGAATGGATATCCTCCATGACCTATCAGGCAGCGTCCGGTGGCGGTGCCAAACACATGAAAGAGCTGATCGCTCAAATGAATATACTCGGAGAAGCTTCCCGGGATCTACTGGCCGACCCGGCCTCTACTGCCATAGCAATAGACGACGTGGTTACCAGTGAATTGCGGAGCGACAATTTTCCCAGGGAGAATTTTCAGGCGCCGCTTGCCGGCAGCCTTATTCCCTGGATCGATTCACCGATGGAATCGGGCCAGACCAGGGAGGAATGGAAAGGCTTCGCAGAAACCAACAAAATCCTGCAAACAAAGACTCCTATTCCTGTCGACGGTATATGTGTCAGGGTCGGAGCAATGAGATGCCACAGCCAGGGCCTTGTGATCAAGTTAACCAGGGATATTCCCATTAAAGAAGTCTCTGATATGATCGACAATGGAAACGAGTGGGCCCGGATTATCCCCAATGACAAGGAATCGACCATTAAATTCCTTACCCCTGCCGCTGTGAACGGCACTCTGACAGTCCCGGTCGGAAGGGTTCGAAAAATGCTTTTAGGGCCTGAATACGTGGCTGCGTTTACGGTTGGAGACCAGTTGCTGTGGGGTGCTGCAGAGCCGATCCGCAGGGTCCTCAAGATCATAATTGAACACTTATCTTAATGATCTCAATATGCCGCATTGACAATAACCTATTCTGCGTCTAACATATTGACATAGTACAAACGCGGAAGTGGAAAGCTCACTGGTGGGGCTCCCGGACTTCAAATCCGGTGTACCGGGCTAAAACCTCGGTAGGTGGGTTCGATTCCCATGCACTTCCGCCAATTTTTATATTTATTTCAGTTATATATTCCCCCTTAAATCCCTCCAAATCTGGTACAAAACTACTACAAAAATAGCAATATTCTATCTACCAATAACATATCTCCTGTCCCAAAACAAAACTCCCTAGAAATTATTTCCTTCATTATTTTCTCCAATTTCATTTGTCGCAATCAATAAAAGCCGAACAACGCAATTAACCTGATGTTCGATAGCAAGCTAAGCGAGCGGTAGGCCATTCCGCGATAAATCACAGGTTTATCTTTTGAATTTTATATGTAAAAGTTAAGATCTTCCCATACAGTTTTAGGGGATAGTAGGTGGCAGTCAG
>CAZVGY010000012.1:0-49981 GCA_964627015.1 uncultured Desulfobacteraceae bacterium | reverse complement strand
CTTTTTTGAAACTGAAATCAATTCCCAAATTGGGTTATTCGACAGTCTCGTTCGGAGAAGGAATCACCATGAATGAAATTGATATTCTAATTGAATGGCTGGATGGCAGCGGTGAAACCGTCGAAATCGGCTATCTTAATCCAAATGGTCAGCAGTGTGGCGGTCATTGCGGAGTACCGGGGAATGATCATGGGCAATATGCGTACAAAACAGAATGTACCATCTGCGGCTATGTTTATGGTACAAATGGATCCGATATGTTCGAAAGGCGCTGCCCAGAGTGCCAGGGAGGGGCACCGGGGATCAGGTATTGGAAGATTACCAAAAAAAAGAGGCATTCAAACCTAGAGGAATAAGACAGAGCTGTATCCATCATGTCAAAACGAAAGCGAAAACTAACCGCAGCGGAAAAGGCGGAAAAGAAGCGCCGGCGGAAAGAGTACATGACCATTTTCATCAATGGAAAACAGAAAAGAGTCAAGCGACCACCGACTATTGACGACATGGATGTTGACGAATTTATTCGAAGGAACGCAGATCCCATCTGGTTGCATCAAAATGGGATGTGGGAGTATATGATGGATGATGATGAATCATGAGTTCCCAACATGGCAGTGCATTGGACAGCCAGGGCCAGGCCGTTTTGGGAAACTTTTCATAATCAACCTTTTGTATCTTTATCGAGCTTAGTGGAAGCCCTGGCTGCCACTGACCGCTTGCGTTCAACTCATACATTATTATCCCACTGTTAAGTTTTCAAGGGGCAAGATTTTTCAGGATACCAGTAATATCCGCTAAAAAATCCAACTGAAAATACCTACTGAAAATACAAGTAACATTGAATTACTTATATAGATCAAGTTTCATGCCCTTTGGGGTCATCTCAGCCAACCAGTTCTACATTAATTCCACCGTCTCCTCATCTACAGGTATCTCGATACCAGATAATTTAAATACTCACGATGTTCTTTTCCCAGGTTATAGAATAACCGAATTATCAACTCCTGGTATGTCATACTCTGGAATTTGATTCCGTCTTTCTTTGCAATTTTTGCAAAGTGCTCTGTTTCAGACCGATGGCGGAACCCATCCTCGCCCAGGACATCGTACCATAGATATAACAGACGGAACTCATCCAGTCCGAAGTTCTGTGTCAACCCCAGGATATGCTTTACAAGCTGAGCAGGATGCAAATGAACAAAATCGTTGTCATCTGGAGATATGCTTTGAGCGAAGTCGTATAGATGTGGGATATCCTCCCACAGTTCCTTCAACTCTAAATACCTTGCCTTGAGTCCACTATGTCTGCGGGCTCCATAGGCCTCGGAGAACTTACATTCAATTGCAAATCTTTTGATGCGACTAGTTGATGAGTTATGTATAACAACATCAATATTAGGGGGATAGTTGAAATTAGTACTGATGGGGCACTTTTCTTCAAACCTTAAGTCATAGGATACTTCCGATCCCGAACGGCATAAGCCGCATTGGGCAGCAATCACGGGGATTTTATTCTGCTCTTTCCAGTACTGAAAGACATTGACTCCAAGCGCTGAGGAAGAATGCACTGCCTGCATCTTCCATGGTAATTTAGCTGTGCCGACTTCGCCTCCCTCTCCTGCAACAAAAGAATCGTAAGTTTCTTTCAAGAGAGGATGAAAAAGATTCTGCTCCAAATTAGGTGTATAGGCTGGTCGGCCTCGTGAGCCTTCGCTGCCGATAAGATTAATGTCATTCTCTGCAGCCCATGCAGCCTGTTTCGCCAGAATATACTGATAACCATTCATTTTTCTAAATTAGAACCTCTGTCCATAAGTAGACTCGGTTTAGGGCACGTCGGTTTCATGGTATTGTTTGTGCTTACTTTTCGTTAAATCTCTTGTTCAAGAAAGCCGCTTCGCGGCAGCGTAAATTGCAATAAAATTGTTTGATTAAATTGAACATGGTATCTTCCATACCGGCTGTAGCAGAGTCGGTATCTTCTACCCGACAAGGTAATAAACTAAATGAAGAAAGGAAGATACCATGAACGATTTAATCAAAAGATATAAAGAAGATTTACAGTTATCAGGTCTTGCAAAAAGAAGTATACAGTCATATTCCAGTTCAGTATTACGTCTGCAACGATTCTGTAATAAACCTCTTGAAGATATCACTGAAGAGGATTTACGTCAATACTGGGTATGCTGCCAGAATGATTTTGGATGGAGTCCTGCATCCCTGAGGATCAGCTATTCAGGGATAAAGCATTTTTTTACAAAGACATTAGTACGTGACTGGGAGATATTCAGTAAGATCAAATGGGTACGGGAAGAAAAGCTTCCAGCCATACTGAGCCTCCGGGAAGTAAAGAAGATAATATATGCACTTCCAACACAGCAAAGTCATACATTTTATCTTGCCCTGTATTCCATGGGATTGCGTCTCAGGGAGGCAACCGGGCTGCAGGTAAGGGATATTCTATCTGACAGAGGCCTGGTGCATATCCGTGGAGGAAAAGGAGGCTTGGACAGAACCGTTCCTTTGCCGAAGATTACGCTTTCTGCCATGCGTGAGTACTACAAAACCCACCGCAACCCCAAATGGATCTTCCCTGCTTTAGGGCATAATAATGGAAAGAATGCCGGAACAGCTAAAGGCCCTGTAACTGATACCGGAGTTCAGGGAGTTTTAAGAAGCACACTGCAAAAATTAAACTTCAAAAAACATGTACACCCTCACGTATTCAGGCATGCCTATGCAACCCACCTTCTGGAAGCAAATATACCAATAAGGCACGTGCAGAAGATACTCGGGCATAAGACATTGAAAAGCACAATAATCTATCTGCATGTAACAACACTTGCCGAAGAAGATTCCAATGAAAAGGTAGCTCAGCTGATGCAGGGGGTGCTGTCATGAGTGCAGTTCAGAAGATATTCAGGGTATATGGCAAGGAGTACCTTAAGCGCTACAGTGACCGGATGCCCAGTATACACAAGAAGGCGATAAAGGATATGACTGAATGCAGGAGAGGCCGTTTCGGGGTCATTCTTTATGAATGTAATGACTGCAATACCAGGCAGCCTGTTCCATGCTGCTGCGGAAACAGGCATTGCCCTTCCTGTCATCAGTACAAGGCAGAGGAATGGCTCTCCAGACAAATGGAGAACCTTCTGCCTACACACTATTTTCTGTTGACAGTTACACTCCCTGAAGAGCTTCGTGATGTTGCCAGATCCAATCAAAGGGTTGTTTATAAGGCCATGTTTTCATGTGCTCACGGGGCTTTGAAAAAACTGGCAAAAGACAAAAAGTATGTAGGGTCAGGCAGAATCGGTTATCTGGCTGTGCTGCATACCTGGGGAAGCAGGCTTCAGTACCACCCTCATATCCACATTGTTATTCCGGGAGGAGCAGTCTCGAAAGACGGGGAGCAATGGCTTTCATCTAGACAGCACATGTTTGTTCATACAAATCCTTTTGCCATAATCTTTAGAGCTAAATTCCGGGATGAGATGGAAAATGCCGGGCTCCTTCATAAGATAGCCCCATCTGTCTGGAAGAAAGAATGGGTGGTTCACAACCAACCTGCAGGGAAAGGAGAAAACACACTGAGGTATCTCTCAAGGTATGTCTTTCGTGTTGCTATTTCAAATAATCGCATTAAAAACATCAGCGACGATGCTATCAGGTTTTCCTACAAAGACCGTGAGAGGAAAACATGGAAAACAATGGAGCTTAAACCCATGGAGTTTATCAGGAGGTTCCTTCAGCATGTATTGCCTTGCGGGTTCATGAAGATAAGGCATTATGGCTTCCTGAACCCGAACAGCTCTTTATCAATTGACAGCCTTAAGGAGCTTATCTCACTTGTTCATGCTTTCATTATAGATGTCTACCCTCTAATGGAGAGGTTTAAAAGACCGATGATCAAATGTGCATGCTGCGGGAAGCCGTTAAGGTATGTGGTATTCTTAAAACCTGTTTCCAGGGGAGGGCCGATATAACAGCTTTATAAGCTAATTTATATCATTTAATTACGCCTTTAAAAAATGAGGTGGCCGGACAGCTACGGGTAGACTCAACACTACAGGTCTGCCCGGATGTCGGTTGTTGAGTGGTTTTATTATAATTTCTGAATGATATGAAGTCTTTGTTTTTCGATATTTTGCTGATTTAGGACTTTATACTTACATCTTCACCGGTAGAACCTTCCTTTTTGTCCCGTGCCCTTGCAACCTTTCCCCCTATACTCCGCGCCTTCTTGAACCACGGACTAGTACCGAGCTTTCGTTCCTCAAGCATCGGTTACTAATCCTTTGTTTGTTCATCTATTTTTAAACAGAAGGTCAACAAGATGTTTTTAAAAGCCTCAAGGTCGATTTGATTGAAAGGACTTGAGAACCCGTTCAGGAGAGCCTTTAGTTTCTTTCCAAAATCATCCACTACGCTGGTATCAAATCCCAGTGATTTGAATTGTGCGGTAGGAGCTTGCAACCTTACATGTACCCTGGAATCGGTCGTTATGAAGAAAAGAGATATGTTTCCATCGGATTCTGACAAAATCTTTCTGAATCTTAAACCATTAGTCCCTGGAGTCATTTCTATAAAGGGATCGTCCTTCAGGCTGTCAACGAATTCTTTGATACGAAGATAATCATCGGGAGCCTTCTCTTTAAGCTTTTCCCAAAACTCCGCCTCAGAAAGCGTAGGTCGACTGATTTTCTTCCCGACTTTTTTCGCTTTTTCCTGAGAGATCTCTACCTCGGCTTTTCCTAGACCATCGCCTATTCTAACTTCAACAACAGACCTTTCTATTATTTCACTCTTTTTCGCTATTCGGGGGACAATCAGCAAGGAAGAGCTGTCCTTATCCATAAATGAAAAACATTCCAGTTCAATCATCGCGAGCTCTAAACCAAGCCCGGGATATCTGTTAAGTTCGTTAAGGACATCAAGTGCCGAAGTCCTGATTTTATCTCCAACAACAACTACTAAGAACCTTCCGAGGCTGAGATTCTTTTCTACACGATCATAAAACTCGTTTGGCTCTACATCAAGATCTCCAAGGTTCTCCTCCATCAAGGTAATTAATGATTTTTCTTCACCATAGAAGCCTTTTGCAAAGTTTTTAGTATAATCATCCAGCTGATTATAGGTCCATTTTGAAAATGCAAAAGCCATATCCAAAATTTGAGCAACTACCTCTCGCTTGGATTCTGGATTCCGCCAGAGTTTTGTTTCGACAATTACAGGATAACCACTTCCACTCAGGTATAAGATATCAATTCTACCTCCTGAGACCTGGACCTCTTTCCCTATTGTAACAAGTGGATAGAAAATAGGTTCTATGTCATAAGTCGGCAGGATATCCGGATGATTCACGAGAAAGCCCTGCAACCATTTCTCGTCAAATTGTTTATTCGTTGGGTCAACAGGAGATAGTTTCTCTCCCTTTCCTGATTCGAGGTCATGGATGAGATATGGATATGCTTTCATAACAATTGTCCTCGAAAGAATTTAGATTAGACTGAGTATTAACCATCTCGATTTTGAAATCGTTTCTACTGGCTTGTTCGCCGTGTCATATCCTTTCATTAATGATTGATTTAGATGATAGTTGACTTTGGACATGCTATCCGTGGTAATCTATCACCACGACCCATTGTCGCCCGATCACAATTTTTGGATCTCTCCGCCATTCTTCCTCATCCAGGTCAATAAAAATCACGTTTGGTTTCTCGAAGGGATGGCTATAAGTGACTAATTCATCGAAGCCGTCCTTCAGCTCCTCGAAAAGCACTTCGTCTATGATCTGGGCATCATCCTCGTTGCCATAGAGGCTCCTATTATTTTTATAGAAGATATCAATATCCTTATATTCAGAAAACCAGCTTCTAATAAGTTCATTGGCCTCCTCAATTGGTATACCGCTCCGGTCACTCGGGTATTTTACTAATAACTGTTTGTATTTTCTGGGATGATGGTGTTTGAAGCGTAACAGATTCAACGTGCCGGCAAATCTCCCCCCCACTGAGAAGTAATCACAGTATCCGCAGAACCGTCCTTTAGAAATAAAATGCTCCTTGTTCAGGTATCTGCAGACGCGCCTCCTGGCCTGAAGGCTTGTTCTGGCCTCGTCAGTTGGAACACAGACATAGAGGAGGAAATGCATTGGCCACCTCGTCGTTTTCTCACATAGTTTGAGTCCCTTTATGATAACTACTGAGTTAACCGGTGGCAATTTTTAAAGGCACTTTGAATTGTGATGGAATAGAAGATGACCATCCATGAAAATAACCATCTAGGTAATTTATCACACCTTACCCACCCTCAAAAGAAATTCCTGAACCAGGTTGGTATAAGTCCAGTATATTGTTCTTGGCTCGCCAGAGTCTCTCGCCTTTTTTGGCAGTTGTCTATATGATCTTCTAAATAAAATCGGTTTTATTAGAGGAGCGATATGTTTAAAATAATATGATCGTGACATCCTAGGGTCGATATATTCCCGGATTGCATCGTGGCCTTCCAGTCTTGATTCATTCGCCACTGAACTAGACCTCCTCCATAATTTTTATACTTATTATAGTTGAAGTAGTTTGCCTTGTCTAATGCCTATCTTATTTGCTGGGATTACCTATTAAGGAGTAAAGAGTATCTTACAAACTATTTGTTCTACCGGCCTTTATTATCGTCCTCACTCTGAAGCCTACCACGATCAATCTCATCAAGTTTATCCAAAATTTCTTTCACAATAAAGAAAATGTTGTTCATCAAATTGCCTTGTTCAGATTCCGTGACCTTATTAAAAAAATGAACAATAATCTCCTTACTACTACCCCTCAACAAAAGTCCGCACAAAGCAATTTGCACAAGAAAATCCCTATATGATTGTCTTTAAGAAGAAATCTACACGACCGATAACTACAACATTTAAAACATGTTATACCTTCCCAGCCTTCAAGAGAAATATCTGGACTAGGTTGGTATATGTCCAGTATCTAGGCTTTGACCCTCCTGGAGTCTCCCCCGCCTTCAACCTGGGTCTATAAGACCGTCTAAACAGGATAGGCCTAAGAGAAGGAACTATATGTTTAAAATAATAGGTCCTGGACATTAATGGATCTATGAATTCTCTGATCTGATCGTGACCTTCGAGTCGAACTATATCCATTTACATAATCTCCACAAATTGCTTATAGCCCTTATTATCTATCTCTTGATCTATTTTTATATTTTCTATTTTAGGATAAAGTTCTCCTGTGGTCTCTAATAAGACAGCTTTTTCAAGTTCTATGTCACATAACCTTTCAAAAAAAGGGATACCGGAAAAATTTTTTAACTAAGCCATATTTTACATAACCCCTATACTGGAAAGGGATACCCCTTAATTTTTTTATTTCTATCAGTATTTTTATGTTAAATGGCCTAACATTTTGATATTGCTTGATAAACAGTAAAAAATGGCCTTTTGATTTTACATATTTTTTGTAAAAGGGGTATACCCATCTTTTTTTTATTTTTTCCGCAAGCGCTATAGATAAAAATTTATATCGGTATAGGTACTTTTTGCGTGCTATGTTAAATAAGGGGCCTCTTTTTGAGGATAACCATTTGATTTCCTCTCTAAATTTACATTTAACATAAAAATTGAAAAACATGGCTTTTGCCCTATCCAATCAAGTCTTTCCAAAAATCCGGGTGATTTCGTTCAAGGTACGACCAAAAACGAACCAGCCTTACAGTAGGAGAATATCCACGCGATGCGCTCAACATATTTAACATAACGAATGGTTTTAGATCGCTGTAGATGGTTTGTCGTGTGACGTTAAACTTATGCGCGAAGTAATTCTGGTGAATTCTTTTCCGGCCATTTGTAGGTAGATCGACAAGCTCTTCCAGCATCTCTTTTATTCTTTTTGCCCCATCTGGATTTTTATGAATCTCATCTTGAAACCTATTTATTACTTCTCTCGGATCGAGAAGCTTATGAGTCTCGGCATACTTTTTGGAATAGTCATTGAGGCGGCAATTAGGAGCGGAATAGATCGCCTTCAAGAAGTAATCAATATATTTCACATGGCCAAGCTGGACCGTAATTGTCTGGAAATCATCATCGCTTGAGAGGTCCAGGATCGCGAAAGCTACAACGAGTCGGCAAAACGTCTTCCTGAAATCTTCAGGGTAAACTATAGGAAGGTCCGCGCACTGGCCGAATATTTCCGTCAATTCAAGGGCGGTGGCCCGGATAGCATCTGCTATTTCATCTGATATGATAATTTGCTCGGGTTTAAGGTTCCATGCGTAATAGACAAGGGCACGGAAAGACTCTTTTAAAGGAACTGAATTCGTTTTTCCCTGAGCTTCAGACGGCTTATTCCCTAGGAAAATCTTTGACTTATCTTTGATATCGTATTCCGCTGCGAACAAACAAAGGTCTATCCGTCGGATCATCATTTGAGTAAAAATATCGCTAATAGCCTGGCATGGATAATGGAAAGAATCCATGGTCCTTTGGTTAGACTGGCGATACCGGTCCTCAGACCTTGGATTACAGGAAAAGAAACATCGCGTCATACTTTCGTATAAACGAGCCTCAACCCTGTCAATTTTGAGCTGGCCTGTGTCAATAGCTTCGGCCATTGTTTTGAGATCAAATTCTGATAGGTCCTGGGCTTCGTCAACGATTAGAGCCTGGCGAGACATTTTCAAAAGCACACCGGCCTTGACTCTCCAACCGCGCCGTTCATTAAATTCTAAAGCGTAAGTGATCCCGGTCCTGGAAGAAGTCATACCGCTGACCCTGGCCCCTATACCAGCGTATTTAAAGATTGATTCGGAGACAGTGGTTTTTCCTGTCCCTGAGTCTCCGATAACGATTGACGATATCCAGCCGCGAATACGTCCGTCTCCCGGAAAATCAATCCAGAGAGGCGAGAGAAGTGTTAAAAGCACCCCTAAATGGAGATCATCGCGTTCGTAAATACGTGTTACTTTTTGGGAAAACTCTTTTGCAATTTGTGTGGGGCTCATTTTTTGGAGAGCCTCTAGCTGCTTTCTCGAGGTCTCCAAGTCAAACCCCTGCCAGTCTTCTGCCTGGGGCTTAATTTCATTTATCAACATAGTCGGTCGCTGATTCCTGGGATGTGTGTGAATAAACCCAGTTGCCTGATACTGGCCTATAGGAATTATCTTCCCCCCAATAGTATAGACAGGCTTTTCAACCAGCTCATTTCGCTCGGTCGGAGACCCCCCCTCTAAAACCTGGTGGGCGAAAACTTCTCGGATTGTGCGTCGATCTTGGTCATTAATATTTAAGGCTATCCTTTGGCCTTTGTCGCATACATGGTCGCGAATAGCGCCTCTGACTTGAGTATCTGAAAAAGAGACAGAGCAAAGGTTAACACGGCTACTCTCATGTATCGGAATAGGCTCGTTGCAAAGATATTCCCAATCGTCCCGGCCATAACACTTGGATTTTTCGGATAAGGGGCAATGCGTGACCTGGACCTGGGTGGGAGCGTGATAAGCCTCGCTGTTTTCGCCGAACACATACAGCGGCACTGTTACATACTTGCCGGCGTATGCTTCGTTATCTATCTCGGCGAATGAGCTAAGTGGAATTGGATCTGGCATGGTAAAAGCAGGAGCTTTATAAAAATAAGGCTCAGTCTTTTCAATAAGCTCCAGGAGCTTTTCCCCTGAACCGCCGGCCTTTACTATATAGTCTGTAAAATCCTTCTGGCTTTTATCTTTTACGCCTTCGAACAGCCAAACCGCTTTAATAGAAAGAACTTGACCCTCCACGACAGGTTGTTTGAAGGCTGGTAACACTAAGTTTTGGACAGCCTTACGACCCTCTGCATCACAGTCCCAAACTAAAACAACGTGATGGCCATGGAACTTTCTAACCCATGATTTATCAAAACCATCCTTGCCATTAGTCGGGGAGACTGCAGTAAGACCGGTTTCCTGCATCAAGAGCATTGCGTCAAATTCGCCCTCGGATATAAGGATAGTTGACTCTGAAGGAATCTGTTTTAAATAGTTTTCACCCCATAGACGAGCTTGCCCATACCCAGTATGATTTAAAGTCTTTGGCTTTTTATCGCTGTTATGATACCGAATATTAACGATAATTTCGTCTGCATCATACACAGGAAAAGTGTTTCTCTCCTTTTTCGGGTCCCATCCAATTTTATATTTCTCTATAGATGCGTCCGTTAAACCACGCTTAGTATTCAAATATTTTCTGACTTTCCCCAACACGTTCCGCTGGCATTTTTCGATATATTCTTCGGTGGGCGGCGTGTACGATTTTAAAGATACTCCTGTTTTTTGTGCATAATGCCTGATTACATATCCAAAGTCGCCGCCAGCCCCTGGCAAGAAGTCCATGGCAATATCCCAAAAGGAATATGCGGCGTAAGGCTTGCCCGAGAGCTTGCCATGTTTGGATCCATTTTCGTTAAAGGCGCAGAGATATCCGCGTTGTGGTCCGGATCCTACATTGACACCGCATGAAGGGTTATCATCCTTTTTGTATGGGTTTTTGCATGGAATCCATCCGGTTGAGCTTGGCCTACCAACAAATTGAACGCCCAGTGCCTCCATTTCGGACTGGATATTTAACCGCGCCAGGATTTCGTCTTTATTTTGTGAAGGTTTGTTTGCCATGATTGTCCTCATAATATTTTTAATTCCCGTAAGTTAAAAAGTCTTTCGAGAATCTAAAAAGTTCCAGCACTGCAGTCTTTTTTTTGGGAATCTTCCCGTAATGCTAGGCTTCTTGAACGCCTTGTTTTTTTTAAGACAGATTTTCAGGATCAACGCGCTTAGATGCCAAGTATCTTTCGAGGTCCGCAATCCTGTAGACAATCCATAGCATCTGTTTTCGGCTTTCGGTAATAGTGATGCCAGCATTGACACGACAGAAAGTCTCCACAATATGGACACTCAGCTTTTCTACAATCTGAATCGTGTGGGGCTCCCATCATGTCACCACAGAACTTGCAAGGGATTATTCCTCGTGCATTCATTATTTCATTGCCTTTCTCTGGCACGCCGAAGCCCGCTCTTGCATCCAAGCCGCTAAGGCAACCGTCGGATAGCATATCTTCCGGCCAACTCTGAATCGCTCAGACACGCCTGTCCCTGCGCTGTCGTGATTTGCCAGACTTTTCGCCGTAACGACACCACCAGAAAACTTCCGGGCCTCAGTTCTTGAAACGAAAGCACTGGGCCAGTGTTCTACCAAATCCTTGAAATATTGCTGCAAGTTCATGTCATTTCTCCTTTCCTTTGGGAATTATTAGGTAACAAATAATGTTCTTGGGAAAGAAGATAGACAGTTTCGGGGATATTTTCTAACGGACTTATTCCGACGGTTTTTGTCCGTATTATTGAAAGGAAATATGGGGTTCTGCAGTGAAGGGTCTGGATGACTATGCTTAAGGCCAGTCGGGGGGGAGAATACCTTCCAAATGCTCCGTACTTAATCCTGCCTTCTGAAGTTTGTTGACTTCGGCTTTACGAGCTTCTTTAAGCCGTTTGTAAGCAGCATCATAACTGTGGAGTTGGTATTCCTCCACAATTAATAACAAAGCTTCTTTTTTGGATAAACCTTGTTCAAGCAGGTCCAAGTATTGATACAGTTTCAAGATGAAATTGTCAGCACTCTCCTTTTTGCCACTCGACCACCCCATAATCCTGGCTGCGGCACGAGGGTATCCTTCCCTGTAAACTCTTCGGGCCTCCTCATCTTTGGTAGCCAGTGCATGATAAGCTTGAATCAGATTAGCATTAGAAACCAAGAGGGCACACAGGCTTAAAACCTCTGAAAGCTCGTCGGCCTTTGAGCCAGTCAGTATAACGTTGCCGCCTTCATCCTTTTGTCGCAATTGGTGTAGGGATAGGTCAATTTTCTGCATTAGTGCTGCGCGATATGATGCTTTGGACAGCTTTTTGATATCCATGTGTACCTTCCTTTCCCTTTCCATTAAGGAGTTTACGAACAGGCAGTTAGGTTCACGGCTTTTCGTACCGCCTCACTAAGCTGGATAACTTGATTATTTTATCAATTCAACTGTCTCAGGCATTTCTTCTTCCTGGGGTTTTGTTAACTTATTAACAGCCCCCCTAAGTGATTCAGCGCCTATATGACTATAACGGGCAGTCATGGAATAATCAGCATGCCCTAATAATTCTTTCACTGTGTAAAGGTCTGTTCCGCTTTCAACAAGCCAACTTGCAAAACTATGCCGCAATGAATGAAAAACTACTTTTTGCCGTGGGTCGACAATACCTTTATTCAGTCCCAGTTTGTCAACAGACCGTAAGAATGAACTTGAAATTTTACCAATCCGTCCACCGTGTTTAATATCTTTAAATACATAATCCGTCGGTTTGCCCCTGGGCCTTGTATTGAATATTTTCTTTATTTTTTCATTCATGAAAGCCGCCCGGGTCCTGCCGCTTTTGGTATCCCTTAATAATAGAGTTTCGCGTTCAAGATCCACGTCGGACCATTGCAGGGCGGTTATTTCACCGAAACGAAGACCGGCATAAAGGGAAAGGGCCGCCATATCTCGGGTGTCAGTGCTTCTTTTCCCGAGGTCTTTTAATAGCGCTTCGGCTTCTTCCCTGGTCAAAAATCTCATTCGCCTATTATCCACTTTCGGAAGAGTCACTTTTGAAACAGGATTTTGCCCAGAATAATAGCCGTTTATTTTTGCATAATTAAAAACTTGCCTTATCATTTCGAGAGCATAACGCGCCGTTCTGGGGGCTCTACCCGCCTTAATCATTTCGCTTTTTATTTTTTCAAGGGTGATAGGGCTAATGTCGGCCAAGGTTTTCTTGCCAATAACGGGGCCAACCCATGTATTTAAAAGGGCTCTTTCGTTTTTGGCAGTCTGAAGATTCCTCCGGTTTTGTTCTATGTAGGGGTAATAATGGATTTCAAAAAGTTTACTAAAAGTCAGCGCCGCCCTTTCTTCTTCGGCTTCCTGCTCTTCCTTAGCTTTTCGTAGTTGTTCTTCCATTTTCCGCTTTTCTCGGAGGGTAAAAGGCGGCTCCCCGCGCCTTTGGTTTTCCTGAAGCTCGGAAAGTACGCCGACAGCCTTTTTTTCGGTCCACCCCTTACTTGCCCAGCCTAAGCCTTCTTCATAGTTTGTATTCGCAAACCGATAATAGATCATGTAATAACGGTCAAAATTAACTCCATGTTTTCGGGTTTCGTGAATCCGGCACCGCACACCGGGCCTTAAAGTTATTCTTTTTTGGGGCATGATTTTTACCCTTTTTAAAAGTTGTCCATAAACTGTCCATAAAAAATCAATGGCAATAAGGGGATTTTAGAGGAACATATGGGAAGTCAAATACAGTAATTGTTTAATAATGTCAAGTACTTTTTTTGTTTTCCGGGATTATCTAGGAAAGTACGGGAAGGGTAAAAAATTAGATTCCTAATCTGGGTGTCGTGCGTTCGAGTCGCGCCGGGGGCACCAATTTTTCCTAGGGAATATTAAATACACAGCCATATGCCACTTCATATGGCCCTCCACCTGATTAACCAGGCAAGCTGACCAAACCGGAAAATATGACCGCCCTGATTGCACCTGTAGCAGATATATCTGGCGGGAAACTCCCCAATCTTTTTTGAGGGGCGATTATTATTCTCTCCATATCCATGACATAAAGATCAGGGCTGTTTATAGGTATCCATACAGAATCGAGCGTATAAATAATGGGGGCGTGACTTTCCCAATATGCCTCGCCCCCGTCTTTTTCTTATTATTTGGGGATGTCTTTGCCTCCAGGCAGCAGATCCCTGATAGGCAGGTTCCTATCCAAATAAACTACTTCCCCATTTTTTATCATTGCAACATCCCCGTAATCAGGCCCGATGACCTTTTCCCTGGAGAAGGACATTGAAGTGGTCATTCCCATAGTCGTAAAGCCATCAATATTCACAAGTGCATCATAACATGCCTGTCCATTCAGGTTGTCAATCCCCACGTTTTTGATGGCCCTTCGAATCACCTCCATATAAAAATCATACCACGAAAGTCCACATACAAACCCCGCAATATGCGCTTTTTGGAGACCGGATTCCTTGAATTTTTGTTGGAAATAAGGCGGCAGCATTTCTTCTCGCTGCTTATAGTTGGTAAAAAGAAGGGTCCCTTCAGAAAGAGGGCCTGAATATTTTACCTGCTCATACAGTGCTGTTGCCCAGAACTGGACATCCATGAACTTTCTTCTGATCCCGAGCCGTTCTGCATCCTTTAAGATTACAGCCTGGGATGAAGGGTACATTCCAAAAAATATCAAATCCGCATTTTTTTCGTCAAGCGTATCAGCTGCGCCGAGGTATCGCTGGGCGTTAAAGGTATATATTCAGATCCCACAAAATCAACCCCAATATGCTCCAGATACGCACGGGATTCCTTTTGGTCAAAGGCTCGGCCGAATGCATTGTCCCAGCCGATTATTCCCATCCTTGGGTTTCTCTTCTGGTAGTTCTCACGTATCCATTCCACCTTGCTGTCCGGCTTCCAGTTGGCCTTGAGCCAGTCCCCTACAGACCCTATCATGCCCTCGTAGGAACCCTGAACACTGAAGGTCCAGGATGCCGGCCTTACAATAGGTCGGGCGCTTGAGCCATCAATACAGGGGATAAGTCTCCTCTTGGCGAGGGGCTTAACCGCAAGTATGGTCGGAGCAGCCATACCGCCGTTGGTGAGAACAGGTGCGGGTTTGGTCGAGGTGGCGAGTTGATAGGCAGCAACGATCTTACCCATATCGCACCCTGTATCATATATATCATGCCTTATTTCCACGCCTGGAATATAATTTGTTTGATTTGCCCAATCTATAAAGGTTTTTATTCCTTTCATAAGAAGGGCATGGTGTGCAGAATAAGGCCCGGTTAGGTCAAAAAAACCTATAATACGCACTTCTTTTTTCGCTCTTTCAGCAGAAGCGAAAGTCGGGCATGTCAACATTGCAGCGCCAATAAGAAGTGATACGAAAACCCTGAATACATGCTTACCCACTTCGATTTCTCGCATGATCTTTCCTCCTCGTGTAAGACAATCCGTTGAAAATTTGAGCACGAATAACTCAGATCCAGACGCATTTGGGGATCCGTCTTCCACTTGCAATAGACTTTATGACCACCCCCTTTCCGGAATAAATTCCTTCCCTTCTCTAATTACAGCTTCTCTATAGACAGCTAAAGGTCCTTCAAAAGCCTGTTAGATGGTGAATTCTCGATCAGGATCTCAAAGTCCTTGAGGCATTCCGAGATCTCTTTCAGCTCTGGAGATTCTGCCACCGGAATATCACTTATCCCATGACTATCAATTGTATGGATGACATATTTCAGTGTCATTGAATCCGTATCCCTCGCAGGCTGATAAGCAAAGGTCCTCTCGTCCTTCAGGCTGACTTCAGACAGTATGCCCGCCTCAACCGTATCGTTCAGGATCTGCCTGACACAGTGAACAGGGATCTCAAGAGAGCGTGAAAGGCTGACCTCATCCCACTGGTTGTCTCCCTCTGAAAAATGTTTAACGATAAAATGAACGATTCGCAGGGTCAATAATCTCTTGAAGGCAGGACTTATACTCCGGCAGTCAGGCTCGAATTCGCAAGTATCTACATTCTGGTGGGCAAAAGAGATCTCGGCCCCGAAGAGCACTATAAGCCAGCTTATCTGTAGCCATACCAGGAATAGGGGGAGTACAGCAAAACTCCCGTAAATAGCATTGTATTTGGCTACCCCGATTTGTAGATTTATATAACCCCACTGGAATACCTGGTAGCCGGTACCTGCAATAACACCGGCAAGAAGAGCGGACTTAAACCCAACTGTAGTATTGGGCATAAACATATAAATAAAAGTGAACAGAACCCATATAACGCAATAAGGCAGGAAGTTGAGCATAAAAAAAATAATAGAGCTGACAGGACCGAGCAGGCTGATTTTCTGAACAATAATTTGTATCTGGCTTGCTATCAGGACAGTAACAGCACTTGACATAACCAGGAGTATGGGGCAGATGATCATGAGGGACAGATAGTCACTGATCTTTCTACCGAAGCTTCTGCCCTTCTTAACCCCCCAGATGTCATTAAATGACTTTTCGATATTAGACAGTACCTTTATCCCGGTCCAAAGCAGGATGAGAAGACCAACACCAGCTATAATACCGCCTTTTGCATCCTCAAGCAGGGCCTGGGCGAAACCTATGACCCTTGTGGCTACTTCCTCCTGCCCTTCCAGTCTCAAAAGCACCTGCCGCTCCAGGGCTTTTTCAAAACCAAATCCTTTGGCGATCCCGAAAATCATCGCAACCACGGGCACAACGGACAGCAGGGAGTAAAAGGTAAGGGCTGAAGCCCTTAACTGACACTTGTCTTCGGTCAGACCGCGCAGAGATAAAACAAGTACCCTGAATGACCTGAGAAAAATAGATTTTACACGGGAAAGCTCATTCTCTCTTACTCTCCAAATATCTGCCTTTAAAAACTGGACTATTCCGGATTTATCCATAGCAATTAGGCCTCATAACTCTCTCCTGCCCTTATGAAAAGAGTTAGACGAAATTATTGTAATATATATATAAAATATATAACCGTTAACCAAGAGTCAGGTCAAGACAAAGCGGAAGCCTAAATACAATAAGTTGGCAGGGTTCAGGGGCATCTACACCACCCCCTTTTAAGAATAAGTGAAAAATTCGATCACTTGACCTTTAAAATTAAATGCACTTTCATTGCGTCATGTCATTAGGGTTTATCTATACTTAACCAGGACGCTATTTTTTTACTTGCTTTTGGTTATATGTTAGCATATTATACGTTTTTAAAGAAAAATTTTTCTTTACAACTGAGATTGTTAATAAAATTATAGAAAACCAAAAGGCCTCTTCTCGACTGGATTAAAATCTCACTCATGAGGACCAGTATTGGACGTTATCACCATAAAGCATCATACATAACCCAAAATTCGGAAAGCATGAATTAACAGATTAATTCTTTTTATCGAAAGAAAATATCACAGAAACTTTCCCTGAAAACAGGTTAAAAATAACAAGATGCTGAGAGGTGACAATTCATGGCGAACAATCCGCATATGAAGGCCTATCCCACTATCTATACCGGTTGTAAATATTACAGTGTGGAATTCACCGTTGATGATTCGGCGTTTGCCCACCAGTTCAAACTGTGGAATATGGCAGTGCAGGGGACATGTCTAGTTGTGAAAGAAAATTCCATCCTTTTAAAACATTTAAAGGCTGGAGATGTACTGGATATGAAATATTATCCTGCTGATTCCGCCTCGCATACAGAGTTCATAAAGACAAAAATCCGGTATATCAGCAAAGATAATAATGGACGATTTAAGGGGCACTATCTTATAGGGATCTCCTTTTTCGAAAATCAGGGCCAGCAATTTGAGATGAACAGCATCGAACAAAGAGTCCTGTAGAAAATCGCCGCCGTTAACATTCCTATTTGACATCTTAAATACATAGTTTATATATTACCTGCATGAAAATCTTATCTAATATGCTATCGCTCCTGTTACTCGTCCTGTTGGCCCTCCCTGCAATCACTTCGGCTAACCAGTTCAGAATCACCCATGTCTATGACGGAGATACTGTAAAGGCCGAAGCGTCTGGTATGGTGATTTACATCCTCCTGGTCGGTATAGATGCCCCCGAGATCTCAACTACGGATGGCCAAAGCTGTCAGCCCTTTGGAAGAGAAGCGAAAGATTTCCTGTCCCGACTAATCCTGAATAAAATTGTTGAAGTCGATGGTTACGGAAAAGCAGAATATCCTCACAACAACATCCTCGGTGTCGTTCACGTGAACGGCAAAAACATCAACCTTGAAATGGTAGGCAGCGGCCTTGCGGAAGTTTTTGCCGGGCCGATTCCTAATGGCCTTGATATCCGACCTTTTTTGGATGCTCAGACAATAGCCAGGCAAGAAAAAAAGGAATGTGGGTACTGGGTGACAGATATATCAGCCCGAGTCAGTGGCGCACTAAACACAAAAAAAAGTAGCTCCTTCCCTCAAAATATTAAGGAAAAATATATTGTTACCATCTTTTTGATCAAAAAGCAGTCCTGCAATTCCCAACTTTTTTCCCCGATTATTACGATCTTAAATCCAAAACCACCACACCCAAATCTTTCCGTATAAAACCTGTAATCAACCTATAAAGCTCAGTCCTTATTTTTGGTTTCAGAGCTACCATTTACATAACTTTTATACAATATATAGTATTTTTTCTTGACATATACCGCAATGGATAGTATAAGTACGCAAATTATGAAATCATAAGATCCAGGAGGAAAAATGGCTGGAAAAGGAATGATGAGCAGGAGGGATTTTCTGGCTGCAGGCACCTCCTTCACGCTCGCAAGCCTTTTTGGTCTCAACAAAATTGCATTTGCCTGTAAAGAATTCGATGCCGGAAAAGCACGCATAGCCCTTATCATTGATGATATGGGTGCCAGTCGTTCCCTTACCAGAAAATTCCTGGATATAGGAGTTCCTATTACTTTTTCAATACTGCCTCAGCTTACATGGTCTCAAGAAGTCGCATATGAAATCCACAGCCGAAATCAAGAAATAATGCTTCACCAGCCTATGGAACCGTACAACAGTCATCTCGACCCTGGACCTGGGGCCCTTTATGTAAGTTATGAATCAGAAAAAATTGCCTCGATAATGAAGGAAAATATTGCAAACATGCCTTTTGCCATAGGTGTTAACAATCACATGGGTTCCAGGTTCACCGCAAGTGAGAGAGGCATGATAGAAGTGTTAAAAACAGTCAAGAGAAGCGGGTTTTTCTTCGTAGACAGCCTGACCACAAGCCGTTCTAAGGCCTATACGACTGCCAAAGCCCTTAATATCAGCACAGCATCACGAAACATATTTCTGGATAACCGGCCGAATGAATCAGCCATAATGGGGCAGCTCAAAAAACTGGAGAGATCTGCGCTGAGATTCGGGCATGCGATTGGGATTGGACATCCCTTCACTGAAACAGCCAGGGCAATAGAGACTTTCACAAAAAGTCTTGACAAAACAAGGTCTTCACTGGTCCATGTAACAAAGGTGCTGGAACCGGCCCAAGTATAGAATGTGTTACTGCACATTTTCTGATACTGATACGCCCTCAATGTAACCGAGCAATTCTGAGGCCAACTCCTTATCTAAACCGCACAATATTCTGTATTGCCTGAGGGCTGCGTCTTTTCTGCCCAATACCAAATACATGAGACCCAGAAGATGGTGAGCCTTCTGAAAATCCGGTTTGATCAGAATAGCCCTGTTTAAAGCCTTTACCGCCTTTCCGGGAAAATGAAGTTTGGCAAATGAAAATCCCAGTTTGTAATATGCATCTTCCGAACCAGGATCTTCAGCTATGGCTTTTTCAAATGCCTCAACCGCTTCCCCGTAACGTCCCAGGGCCACATATTCCGAGCCAAGGCTGCAATAAATTTCCGGGGCATCAGGCCTGCCAAGAAGCTTCTTCTTATAGAAATCAAGCTTCTGTAAGTGTGACAGGGATACACTTCGAAAACTCTGTTCACTCGTCGGTTCTCTGAGTTCCCTTAACAATTTTCTCGCATTCCCGGCTATCTCATAAAAACATGGTGACAAAAGCAAAAACAGAACAGCTATTGCCACCCTGGGAATCCCCACATTTTCATGAATCGCCAAAAGACCTGTCTCATAATCCCAAGCAGAATATTTATCTCTCCGGAGCCTGTAATAAGCTATCATTATTGTGATTGGAGCTATAAATATAATTCCCATGCCGATGCCATTACACCACACACCAATACTACGCTTCATCGCATTCAAAAATCCGGGTTTATTGTCATCTCTATCTGCCACCCGGATTTTCAAAATCCATTTTCCAGGTGTAGTTCCAGATATGCTCAGCAACACAGCTTCTAAAAAAGCACATGAAAACGTGAAGAATATGGGAATAATCACCATACCTATCTCAGAGAAGTGGAAAAAAGCCCGTGCTTCAATAAACGCCAGGATCAACCCATACAGTGCATAATCAAAAATTCTGGCCAGGCCTCTTGCCCAGGGACTTACCGAATTGAGAACGCCACAGCCGGCAGTGTGAAAGCTTAATGGGGCCACCTTTTGTGTCTCCATACTTTGAGAGGATTTCAGGTCAGTACTTTCTAAATCCCAGCGGTTGACCTGTGAAGATTGTCCTTCCTGAAAAAATTCGGTCCCTGAACTCAAAGTGGAGAGTACAAAACAATAGGCCTGATTAACTTCCTTTAGTTTTTCTTCAGCCTTTTGCCTCAGCCTGGGACTCCCAAAAAAACGGTCTGGATGCCAGATTTTTACAAGATCCCTATATGCCTGACTTACCTCTTCTGACGAGGCTCCCGGTTTCAGATCAAGGGTTTCAAAATATTTCCTACAGTCCATTCACACCTTGCGAATAAAAAATGACTATCTTTATGTTTTCAAGTCAATCTAATGGGAGTTACGCAATTCTAAGGCCAACATGAAAAACAATAGGCCCTTTAAACTCACCATCTGGATAGAGCCATGCAAATGGCGGGGGTTCCAATTAAACAATGAAGCATATCATAGCGGCATATGGCACCTGTTATTCCTAAACTTAATAGCATAATTAATTTTGCTCGGGCTTGACATTTGTTATAATTCGCTCCTAAAAGTATAAATGACTTTCTTCAGTCATGCACTTTCTAGAAACAGCAAAAATTTCACCCTTGCTGATGCTGAGGCAAAAAGAGTTTGTCGTAAGATTTATTCTCTATCATTCGGGTCTTTAGAAAAATAAGGGGACAGGAATGCTGTCTGAAAACATCGTGCTTCAATCATCAGGGTCACTGGCTATAGCCTTTTTGGCCCTAATCATGTTTTTGCTGCAAGCCACATTCTTTTTTAAAAAACCCCAACTCACCTGGTACGCCTGGAGCGCGGCAATTTCGCTTTCATCAATACTCTATTCCATAGGTGTCTTCATTGAATATAATACACCCCCAGGCTCTCTCAACAGATTCGCAGGTATTTTGGAATGGGTCGGAATTATCTGTCTGATTCACTGCGTGTATGGGTTCACCTTTTCCTACCTGAAAATCAAAACTAAATTCTATCACCCGGTAGCCGGTACTGCTCACCTTATGATTATCATCCTATTATGGTTTACGGATTATTTTGTAGCCGATACATTTGTAGCTCGTGATTTCATCGGATCAAAAGATCCGTTTATAGAAGCGGAGCTTGGACCTCTCGGCCCCGTCTATATAATTTATGCGTTCCTGGCAAGCCTGGGCGTTATAGCGCTGTGGCTTAAGCAAAAAGGGACTGACCCGAGACAGCGGAACATATACCTGACAGGATTGTGTTTCTGGATAATCCTGGGGGCGCATGACGCTCTGGCTGTCCTGGGATTCAGGTGTCTGCAATACTTGACCGAGTACGGTTTTCTGGGATTCTCTATTGCTGTCCTCTGGGTAGTCTTTGACAATGTCATAGAAGTGGAAGCAGAAGAAAAATATCGTGTAATCACTGAATTTGCCAATGATTGCATCCTGATAATACAGGATGGAAAAATAGTTTTTGGAAATCCGGCCTGTTCTAATCTGACAGGAAATACTCTGTCAAATCTTGAGGCCAGAGATTTTGTAGACATCATGGTTCCCGAAGACAGAAAGAAGACGCTAAAATATTACGAGACGCTGCTGAACGGTGGGGATATTCCTGAGCCGTACCTGGCTCGGATTCAGCAGAGAGACGACGAACAGGGCATAGTGGAAATTAACTCGACCTTAATCCAGTACAAAAATAGACCTGCCGTCCTTGCGATATTGCGGGATGTCACGCAACAGAAACGTATAGAAGCTGAACGGCGAGAGAATGAAAAGAAACTGGCCAGATTGAGAAAAATGGAGTCCCTGGGGCTCCTCGCCGGCGGGGTAGCCCATGATTTGAATAATGTCCTTTCAGGTATTGTTAGTTATCCAGATTTAATTTTAATGGAACTTCCCGAAGACAGTAAACTTGTAAAGCCGGTCAAGACAATCCAAACTTCCGGGCGCATGGCTGCTGCTATTGTAAATGACCTGCTGACAATCGCCAGAGGGGTGGCGCTTACACTGGCGCCACTTAATCTGAATGACGTGATCAAAGACTACCAGAAGTCTTCTGAGTATAAAAAGCTGTTAAGATTCCATCCCGAGGTTACGGTCTCAACGCATCTGGATTCAAATTTGTTCAATATAATCGGTTCCAAAGTCCACATAAGAAAGGCCGTCATGAATCTGGTATCCAACGCCGCAGAAGCTATCCGAAGTTCCGGACACGTAACCATATCAACTCAAAACCGTTATATTGACAGGCCGGTAAAAAACTATGATGACATAAAAAAAGGGGAGTACGTGGTCCTTACCATAAAAGATGATGGTTTCGGAATGTCATCCAGTGACCTGGAACAGCTTTTCGAACCATTTTATACAAAAAAAGTCATGGGTCGGAGCGGAACGGGATTAGGCTTGACCATTGTATGGAACGTAATACGCGATCACGACGGGCACATCGGGGTTAGCAGCGATGAAAATGGAACTACGTTTGAGCTGTATTTCCCGATAACCAGGGATGAACTGCCTGAGGAAAAACTATCTGTACCGATTGAAACTCTTCGAGGAAAAGGAGAGTCGATTCTGGTAGTTGACGATGTGGAAAGTCAGAGGGAAATAGCCTGCAGTATGCTGGAAAAACTAGGCTATAAAGCCTGGTCTGTCTCGAGCGGTAAAGAGGCGGTAGAATACCTGAAAGAACATGCAGTCGATCTTGTATTGCTTGATATGATCATGGACCCGGGATTAAACGGACCTGAGACATATGAAAGAATTATAGAAATCCAGCCGGGTCAGAAGGCAGTCATAGTAAGTGGGTACGCTGAAACAGAAGAAGTGAAAAAACTTCAGGACCTGGGGGCGGGACCATATATCAAAAAGCCTTATCTGTTAGAGCAGATCGGCATGGCAATAAAAACGGAACTGGATAAACCAAAGATATAAATTTCAGATCCCCGTTTAGCAATGGATTTTTAGTGCTACATTATAGAAGATAATGCCCGGTTAGGATATATCGAAGACTCAAAGTTACTCGATTCTATTGCGGTAACCTGACCGCAGTTGACTTCTTATTCTAAGACTCCCGCAGCAGCTTCCAGATCTTTTAATAATACTTTCATATCCAATCCATACCTTTCAGCTACATCTTTCAATGTATCAAAGAGTGACTGGCAGCAGATACAATCACCGACCCGTTCCTCATAACGTTTGAATACCGCCTCCGTCTCTCTATAGCTGGAGACCACATCAAGCACCGTCATTCCAGGGTGAAGTCGTCTATTATTATCAATATCAGCCATAATGAATCCCACTCATTACGTTATGTTCCTTTGAAACCTGAACCAGGGCTCTGGGAATCTGTTCGATTATATCCATGACCTGAGTAGCAGGCGTGACTGCTGCCAGATGACCGGCCATACGGTTGACACGGGCGGCCAGCACAGCGGCATCTTTCACCTCCAGGCCGGAACATATCAAAGCCGCAACAATACCGGTTATAGTGTCTCCGGTACCTCCTATAGCCTCCATTGCAGGCTCTGCAGGAGTATCAACAGAGGCATAGATTCCCTTTTGGTCGGCCACATAATCGGGCTGCCCTTTAACCAGCAGACAGGTGGCAGCATTTTGATACTGGTAGGCACGATCAATCAGGGTGGGCACCTTGATTTCCTCGTGCAGTATAAATCCCCTTGTATAGAAAGGATGAGGAGCCTCCTCATCTGCCAAAAAAGCCAGTTCCCCTGCATCAGGGGTGAATAAATCGTAATTCGGGGCTTGCCCGCTCATCTTGGCTGCATACATAAAACCTGCATCCGCAATGAGTACCGGCTTTTTTTTCATCCCTTCAACCGTAAACAGCACCCGGTTGTGCCAGTCCACATCCGGCTGAAGATAGTGAAAGGCAATGGCGCTGATGTCCTCATTCACAGCGGTCTCGCTCAGACGGGCATAGAGAAGGCGACTTCCCTCCCCCAGTCCGATGTCCCCCGCAAGGTATCCCACAGGGGGAGGTTGACCCAGGGCCTCCCCCACCTTGATAGCAGCGGCCAGAAGCGCCGGAGTCCCCCGGTTGACCGGGGCTCGAGTTCCCTCGATACGAATGACATTACCCTCCAATAAAACCCTCCCGATGACGAGAGGGAAATTCTGCTCCGGGACGGTTCCGACAACTGCTAACATCGACGTCTCATCTCCTCGTATGCCAGTTGAAGGGCGTAACCGCAAAGGGTATGGCCAATCTCCTTGGGCGCCGGAACTTCGGCCAGGGGCACTCCCACCATCTCCTGGGCCAGATAGGGCACATCAGGACAACCCCCTCCCGACACATTTACTATGGTAAGTGTATCTTTATCTATGGTTAATTTCATGTTGGCGGCACGGACCATGAGATATCGGCCATAGTCCCTGACCTGGAAAATATCCACTGGATGGAGGAGCGGGCTATTGACAGGAACCACCTGGAGCGGTTCTACACTTTCGGCCTCCAGGGTCCGCAAGATATTCAGCTCTTCAATAAGCGGAAATTCGATGACCAGATCACACCCGGTCCTTATTTCAGGCGGTGGGCCCATAACCCGTATCTTCCATCCTTCTACCTTAAGGACTTTTTCCGCCCGTATCACTTCGCTGGTATTTTCAAACACCAGTATTCCACGGTCCCTGCTCTCGACCTTCCGGGAATCCTTGGATCTACTTCTCTTGAAGAATGAAAGAATCGACATAGTCACCTTCCCACAATTGTAACCCTGTAGCCCTCACCTTCCTGCCTGACGTCTTTTACCTCCCATCCCTTGCTTAAAGCGGCACGGCTCACGTTTTCCCTAGAGGTGTCCGTATCAACCAGAATCTCGATCTCCCCCTGCGAGACCTTCTTGATTTCGTCCATTGTCATCAGGACAGGCTGAGGACAACTGAGACCTCTTGCATCGACAATCGTACCCATCTCACGTCTCCTTATTACGCACGTTTCCTCATGGTAAATCCTATAAAAAGACAGACCAGAAGACCGATAATGGTAGCGGCTATACCATGCTCGCCCACGCCGTTCGGTGTACTGGCCAGGCCGAAGTTATGGGCAAAGCCCGCGCCAACAATCATTCCAAAAATGAATACAGCGGAATCGCCATCCCCCTCTCCTGCCAGAAACAGCTGGCGTCCGGGACAGCCTCCAGCCAGGGCAAACGCGAGTCCTGCCAGCACCATACCGCCGAAATTCCAGATCTGCATGGTGTGGGCCACCGGCTGCCTGACAAATCCAGGATGGAATTGTCCAGCAATTAAATTTGTGATGAAGGCCACCAACACAAGCGTCGAAAGACCATAGAAGAGATGGGGCTGACGAAAAAGCAGTAAGTCACGGAAGGCGCCCATCGTACAGAAACGGCTTCGCTGGGCTAAAAACCCCACTCCCAGGCCAACCAGCAGTGAAACAATTAGTGGTGCGTGCATGGCACCAGGTCCCTTTGTACTGTAAAACAGGACCCCACTTTTGGCTTCTCCGTGGACTTGCGGATAAATCAGCATCAGTATCAAAAAGCCTATCATGGTCAACGGCAACAACCATCCGACAGAAGTATAGGTTTTCTCGGTACGACCCAGGTTGTATCCACTCTTAAGAAACAGGGTGCCGATCCAGATCCCGAAAATCAGGCCTCCCAGCCCGAAAATGGCATTGCCGTCACCGCCCGCAAGACGGAGAAGGGCCCGCCACGGACACCCCAGGAAGACCAATGCTCCGATCATGGCAAAAGCGCCTAATATAAACCGTACAATCGGGGCAGAGCCGACCCTGGGCCGGAATTCCTTGAAAATATAAGCAGCAATCAATGAGCCCAGCACAAATCCAATGATCTCTGGTCTCATGTACTGGACAACGGCTGCCCGGTGAAGACCGACTGCGCCAGCAATATCCCTCTCAAAACATGCCACGCAGATACCCATATTTCCCGGGTTACCCCATTTCTGCAGCATAGGCGCGAAAACTCCTATGAAAGCCCCAACGCTCACAATACCCCAACGAGTCGCAAAAAAGTTCTTCACCTGACCCATCTGCGTCCCCCTTCTTTTAGTCTGCGACGTGCGACTCCGCAAAGTTTACCTGGAGAGTTACCAGGCTAGAGTAATGACTTTCACTATTATATTGGAGCTATCGATAAGGCAAACTGGAAATTTCGATACGACTATGAGTAGAGATTGGAAATTTCGATAGGGAGTCAGGGATATGCATCTAAAAGAAGACGAAATGTACGGTAAAATTTTTAAAGATGTCAGAAGGTTTACTTATCTATTGAATTAATCTCCTCATCACTGTTCACAAACCTGCAGGCAGTAGAGGTCTGACTTAAATTCCTAAATCCTGGTTTATCAGGATTATCTTGAGTCTTCCTTTTGGAAAACATTTTTCAGTAATGACCCAGGTGTTGCAGATGCGGTCTGGGGACTCGCATTCGCTGCAAAAAGCAGTCCCGGCACATGGGGTCTTCTTCCCAAGTCTCATGGCGTTTAAAGGAGCTGCGTACCCCTTAATTCTTTCCATGGCAGCCTCTAAGTCAGGCACGATCTTATTCCGGCCGACAAAGATAATAACATGCCTGGGGCCGAATGTAATGGCAGCTACCCTGTTGCCATACATGTCAAGATTGACGAGATTTCCGGTCTCGGTGACAGCGTTGGTCCCGGTAATGAAAAGATCTGTCAGAAGCGCCTTTCTGCGAAGCTCCATGCTGTCCTCGTGACTGATGCTCTTATCATATGTATCAAAGACCTCCAGGTCTTTACTCTCTTTAAGGACTTCATATATTCCAGTAGCACTGAATGTCATGGATCCTCCCCATGAAATGCTCTTCGCCCCGGTCTTAGGAATGATCTCCTTCAGCGCGAGTTCACCACCCTCCCTGGCGCTGTCTGCCAGGAAAACCTCGAAGTTGTTTATTTCCAGCTCACCTTTGAGATCAGCTAATTTCTTTTTCCAGTAGGTATCAACATATCCTTCCATAGAAATTCTCCTGGTTAAAATCTGATCCTGCACAATTCAGAAGCACTCATTCTCTGGTATGGCAAGTGGAAACTATATCCTGAAACTATATGACCTTATTACTCAGGCAAACTCCTACTTACAGCAGGTATTCGGGGTTTACATTTTTCAAGGCGTGAAAAATATTCCCTTTTATTTTTCGGTTGGACCTGTATAGGGCCCTGAGCATTTCCTTTATTTCCTGTCTCTTGGAAGACCCGGCAGTCGGGCAGCCTAAACTGATTTCCGGCCAATCCATTGACTCTGCGAAACGTCTCAGCAAATTTTCATCCACCAGGTAAAAAGGCCGGATAACCGTAAGCCTCCCTTTAAAGAGCTCCTGCACCGGGAGCATGGTACTTATCGACGCCCCATAAAAAAGGTTTAAGAAAAAGGTCTCGATCAAATCATCCTTGTGGTGGCCGAAGGCTATTCGATTGCATCCAATCTCAGCCGCCTTCTCGAACATCAGTTTCCTCCTCAACCGGGAGCATAAAAAACAGGGATTCTCACGGTTTTCAGGACCATGCGCCTTTGGCCCGATATTGCTCCTGATTATGCGGTATTGAAAATCATGTTTCGAAAAATAGTCCTCCATGGTTTCAGCCGAATCAGCACCGAATCCAGGATCCACATGTACCGCAGTAATCCTGTATTGAATGGGTACTCTCTTGATCCTATCCTCCAGCACCCAGAGGAGAGCCATGCTGTCTTTTCCACCAGAGACAGCTACCATGATATGATCGCCGTCCAGAATCATCTGGCGGTCATGTATGGCCTTACCCGAAAGTCTTTTCAATTCCCTGTCAACAAAGCTCAAAGTCTGGAATCAAACCCCATCCTGTTTTATTATCTTTCTCCGAACAATTTTGTGCCGATCCTGACCATATTAGCTCCCTCTTCTATCGCAATCTTATAGGAGTTGGACATCCCCATGGAAAGATATCTCATTTCCATTCCAGGGAGATTCATATCTTTTATCGTGTCAAAAAGCACCTTTGTCCTGCGGAAGAAAGGCCGGGATTCTTCCGGGTCGCCGGCCGCAGGTCCCATAGTCATAAGGCCCATTATTTTTATTTTACTCAGTTCTTTAATCTGTTTTACCAGGGGTACGACGTCTACAGGCATCACTCCTGCCTTTTGTGTTTCCTCCCCGCTGTTAATCTCGATAAGTATCTCCATTACCCTGTCTGTGTTATCACAGGCCTTGTTTATGGCCATGGCAAGCTTCCCGGAATCAACAGTTTCAATCATGTCAAAAATTTTAACTGCTTTCCTGGCCTTGTTGCTCTGCAGGTGTCCGATCATGTGCCACTTGACTTTATGGCCGATGATCTCAAAGGCTTTTTCAGCTTCCTGTACATAGTTTTCGCCGATGATCTTTAACCCGGCATTTACCCCTTCCAAAATTTCCCGCGGAGTCCTGGTCTTGGCAGCACCAACCAGATCAATGCCCTCTGGTAATTCTTCTATAATCCTTTTCACATTTTCTTCAATCATAACAACTCTCCCTGTTTTCATTGATACTTTAAATAAAAGAGCGTGTAAAGGGTCATGATATAATCTATAAGGGAGGCTGATTTTTCAAAGCTTGAAAAATTATTCGAACATAGGCTAAAATTCAATTTGAAAGGAAGGATAAAGACTGAAAAATGAGAAACAGGGGAAACCATTATGACGGAGAATAACAGAGAGCATTTTGCCAGAAAGCACCCGCCAGGAATTAAGGCCGACCCGAGGATAGCAGAAGCTTTAAAACATAAGGCCAAAGGTAATGAAATTTCATGCGCGGCTGCCTTCAGTATCTCACATGACCTTGAAGTACCACCCGGGGAAGTAGGTCTTGCAGTAGATTTGAGCGGAATTCGTCTGGCTAAATGTCAGATGGGTTTATTTGGCTACCGCCCTGAAAAAAGCGTCGTGAAACCAGCGAAAACTGTATCCAAGGAAATGGAACAAGCCATACGCCAGGAACTGGTTAAAGGCAAACTCCCCTGCAGGCAGGCCTGGGATATCGCGGAAAGATTCGGAATCCCAAAAATGAAGGTGGCCTCTGCCTGCGAGACCCTGGGTCTTAAAATATCTTCCTGCCAACTGGGGGCTTTTTGAAATTGAGGTCCCCTCTAAAAAGTAAAAATAATCTATTATTTCAAGGGAGAATTATAAAATCTGGAGAAAATCGCAACCCCGGCCCCAGCCGGCAAATGAAATCACCCATAGAAAAGGCCGCCATTTTCATAGAAAAATGACGGCCTTATGTTTTTACCTATCAGTGATAAAAGAAACTTGTTACGTATCAGCTAAATCTTTTTAGCAGCTGCAGGATCCGCCGCAGGCGGCCTTTTGCATGCTGGAGCTTATATCAAAACCCGAACCCATATAAGTATCCACATAATCCACTTTTATGGGCTTTATCTTTTCCAATAAGCTCTTTTCAATTACATACGTTAGATTCCTGTCATCAAACACCTCATCACCTTCTCTAAGCTCATCCAGAGCCATGCCCAGTGAGGGCCCAGCTCATCCACCCTGTGACAGCATTATTCTAATGTGAGGTATCTCTTCTCTGTCTTTCAGAAACTCCTTAATCATTTCACTTGCCTTTTCAGTAACTTCAAGCATAATTACCTCCCAAAATTTTCAATGTATTTCGTATAAGCTAAGCATTTTCAAAATGATTGTCAAATAAAGCATACAATTATTCTTAAAAAGGTTCTTCTTCAAGCCTCTGCTTAAGCCATATCTCGACCTTGCTGAATTCACTTTTTAGCTCTTTCAACGCCTTTCCCCGGTGGCTAACGCTCCCTTTCTCCTCCCTCGACAGCTCGGCAAATGTCTTCCCGAGCGGTGGATAAAAGAAAAGAGGGTCATATCCAAAACCCTGGTCACCCTTAAAATCATGCGCGATAAGACCTTCACACATACCTTCATATATAAGAGCCGGTCCTCTGGGTACGGCTATGGCTATAACGCACGCGAAGGCGGCTTGACGGTCTTCGATACCTTTCATTGCTTCCAGAAGTTTGAGATTATTGGCCTCATCCGTAGCGTCCCCTCCGGCATATCTCGCGGAGCGTACTCCTGGCATTCCATTGAGGGCCCTTACGACCAGTCCCGAGTCATCAGCCAGGGCAGGAAAGCCCAGAATTCTGGCTGTAAACCGGGCCTTTTTAACCGCATTATCTTCAAATGTCTCCCCGTCTTCATGAACCTCAGGTATTGGCCCGAAGTCCTTAAGACTCCTTATTTCCACATCAAAATCAGACAGAAGTTCCTTGAACTCCAGAATCTTTCCTTGATTTCTAGTGGCCAGTACCAAAGGGCGACTCAGCACGATATTCCCTCCCTGATTCCGGTTTAAGGATCTCGTGGCCTCACCGGCAGAAAGAAATTTTATAACCAAAGAAGATAAACCTTACAAGCTAAATCCGTATCCTTTCTAATTTATTTAATTTTTCTTCCATACTGCGGGCCTCTTTCTCAAATCCCGGCCTGCCGATCAATGCGAACAAGGCTTGCTTGTAAGCCTCAACGCCCGGCTGGACAAAAGGGTTATGCCCCAGCAGGTAACCACTCACAGCCACGGACTTCTCCATCATGTAATAGAGTTGCCCCAAATTAAATGCGTTCCGGCTGGGTATCTCGATAGTCATATTGGGGACACCCCCGTTATAATGAGCATAGGCCGGGCCTTTTAAAATCTCCCTGTTTATATCTGCCATTGACCGGCCTTTCTCGCTCAAAAAATTGAGTCCGTCAAGATCCTGCTCCATAGCAGGAACAGGAATATCATTGTCGTGATTCAAGAGAAACAAAAATGTCTCTACAATATTTCGTTCACCTTCCTGAATCATCTGGCCGTTAGCATGAAGCTTTTCAGAATACAGGGCAGGAGATACCCACAGCCCATGGCCTTTATGCCCCTCACTTTCCGGGAAAAGCTGCTCCATCCATCTCGTAACAGGGTAGAGGGGCGCGGAATTGGTTGCTATTACTTCAATTTTTTTCCCCGAGCGCCATGCCAGATACCTTAATGCAGAGTGGACAAGACATGGATTATGCCAAAAATCGTCGGTGCTACTTATTTCCCGCATACTCCTGAAACCGGCAAGAAATTCTTCTATATCTATATTGGCCATTGCCAGGCCGACCAGCCCTACATTCGAAAGCACCGAATATCTGCCTCCAATATTGTCTGGAATAGTGAAAGATCGGTAACCTTTTCGGTCAGCCATCTCTCTCAATGCCCCTTTTATTTTGTCAGTGGTGACAATTGTCATTTCCCCGGCAAGGGCGCCCCAGGTTTCCTCCATAAGTTTTCGAATAATTCTGAAAGCTACCGCCGTCTCCGTGGTCGTACCTGACTTTGAAATAACATTTACCCCCACCCGTTTCCCTTCCAGCAGATCAAGTGTGTCCCTTAAATAATCAGGGTCCATATTCTGCCCCAGAAAATAGATCTCAGGAGCCCCTCCTCTCTGTTCCCTGCTCAACTGGTTAAAGTAGCTGTGGGTCAGCGCGCGAAAGGTTGCCTCGATCCCGAGGAAAGATCCGCCGATTCCCAGGGAAACAAACGCATCTATCTGTCTGGATAGATCATCTGTTACCGCCCTGATCTCTGCAAGATGCTTCGGCCCTATTTCAAAAGGAAGGTCTCTCCATCCGGTCATAGGGATACCGTTATCCATGATATCGCCCTGATCATTTTCCAGCATCCTGTGAGCCTCGATGACTTCCGGGATCAGCGCCTCCACATCTTTGCGCGTGATGGGCCTTTCGCCGGGCGCATCAAACATATATGTCACATCCAGCGAGATCCTGTTATCGGCTTTGAAACCTGCAGAATCGAACGGATTCTGACCACGGACTCCCCTTAACTCCTGCCGTCTGATTGTCTCATTCTTACTGATACCATCCAGGCTCAGTCCGTCCATGGTACCCTCCTGAAAATAATGTGTCCTTTTAAGTATGAAAAACCCGGGCCATTGCCAGCCGCCCAACCAATTTAGGCTGGACATCATCTACAAGTAATGTCAAACTATTGTGGTCTCAAACCTCATTTTTGTCCGAAAAACAAGCCTCGGCAAGGCGTTCAGAACAAACAAAGGGAATAATATTTCAATCATGTTTTCACTGGAGACTTTTCATAAAAATTATCAAACAGAGACCAGAAATTTAGCGATAAATCAACGCAAATTCAGTTTCCTGGTCCCTCAATCCATCGACAGATTTATTGATCCTCAGGACCTGTTTAATGATTTCCCTTTATGGTCCAAGATATGGCACGCATCCATGATTCTCGCGGGCCATATCATCAGTATTAAGCCTGAACAGGACAGACAATTCCTGGAAATAGGCTGTGGCCTTGGTATAGTAGGTATCATAGCTTCCTCTTTCGGACACAGAGTAACCATGACAGAATATAACCAGGATGCTCTCAACTTCGCTCGCGCTAATGCAGCAACTAATCTTTCAAAAGAGGACCAAAAACCGGAGATAAAAAAACTGGACTGGAAAAAACCCGAACTCAAAGGAACATTTGATTATATAATAGGCTCCGAGATTATATATAACGAGCGTGATTTTCAGCCGATACTGATGCTTTTTGAGCGTTATCTCAAGCCGTCGGGCGAAATCATTCTGGCAGAGGGAATACGTAAGACAAGTATGGAATTTTTCAGACAGATGGATGAGTTCTTTGAAATCACTGCCAGAAAAAAAGTCCTTAGATCCGGAGAAGAGGAGACAAGAATAATACTCAGCAGCATGAAGTTCAAAAACAGTTCATCATCTTAAAAAACACGCCCGTTTCAGCCTTACGGTGATATCCTTCTCCTCAGTTTCTCCATAAAAATCTCCCGGATTTTTTCAAGTGTCTCTTTATCCTCAGCCTCGAACCGAAGAACCAGGACCGGTTGAGTGTTTGAGGCCCTCACCAGTCCCCAGCCCTTGTCAAAAAGAACACGGGCCCCGTCCACATCAATTACCTGGTAGTCCTTTTTGAATTCCCCGGCCAGATCGGCCACCACCTGAAATTTTTTATCATCCGGGCATTCCAACCGAATCTCCGGCGTGTTAACCATTACCGGAATATCCGCCAGGTGTTTGCTCAACGGTTCTGCGCTCCTGGAGAGGATCTCTAACAGCCTTGCTCCTGCGTAGATTGCGTCATCAAAACCAAAGTAGCGCTCAGAGAAAAAGAGGTGACCGCTCATTTCTCCTCCAAGAAGCGCGCCTTCCTCTTTCATTTTACTTTTTATCAGGGAATGACCCGCCTTCCACATGATTGCCTTGCCGCCATGGCGCTTTATATCATCATACAGGACCTGTGAACACTTGACTTCACCTATGATACTCGCTCCAGGATGCCGTTCAAGCAGGTCCCGGGAAAATAGCACCATCAATTGGTCGCCCCATACTATATGGCCTTGCTGGTCTATAACGCCTATCCGGTCTGCATCCCCGTCAAAGGCGATTCCCAGGTCAGAAGAGGTTTCTTTCACCTTTTCTATCAAAGGCTCCAGGTACTCCGGAATTGTGGGATCGGGATGATGATTCGGAAATCTTCCATCCGGATCGCAAAAAAGCGGAATGACCTCAAATCCCAGGCGCTGGTAAACCTCGCAGGCGACAGGCCCTCCTGCTCCATTGCCGGCGTCAACGACCACCCTTCTCGGGATCCTGCCTGGAAGGATATTCTTGCTCATAAACTCAATATAAGAACTTGTTATATCCGTCTTATCAAGGGTTCCACTACCAGCCCTGAACATGCCGGATTCCATAATCCTTCGTATCTCCTGAATCTCTTCACCATGAATGCTGGTTCCATCCAGGCAAATCTTCAGCCCGTTGAACTCGGGTGGATTATGACTTCCGGTAACCTGAACTCCCCCGTCCATATCCAGCTCATGCAGGGAAAAATAAAGGAGAGGTGTGGGGACCATATCTACATCGATCACATTTATGCCCGACTCCATGAGACCTTTTATAAGCGATTCAGAAAGCAATGGTGAGCTCAGCCTGCAGTCATGCCCGACCGAAATCCGTCCAGCACCCTTTTCATGATAATACGTTCCTATGGCACGACCAAGCAGGTGGACCGTGTCCCTGTTGAGTTCATGCGGTACAGTGCCCCTGATATCGTATTCTCTGAAAATGTAAGATTCTATAATAATCTCTCCCTGTAATTACGCCTTAAATGATCAACTATCCTGCGTATATCCTGGGACCGTCTCAGATCGGCAACCAACAATGCGTCATTGGTATCTACGACAAGACAGTTATCAAGCCCCAGGCAAGTCACACAGCGCCCCCCCCGAGCTGAAACATAACTTTTTTTGCATTCCAGCAAAAAAGCATCGCCTTCGGCGAGATTTTCAAAGGAATCATGATCAGCCGTCTTCAACTCATAAAGGGACTCCCATGACCCTATATCACTCCATCCGCACTCGCAGGGAAGCACATATATCCTTTCATCGGTCTTTTCCATAATACCGTAATCAAATGAAACACCTTCAATACTCTCATAAAGCTTTTTCAGCTCAGTCTCAAAATTCTGAAGACCCATAACCTGTGTTAAACGCTGCAGGCCCGCATAAAGTTCCGGCATATGGACCTCAATCTCGTTTAATACAGTCTCAGGGGTTGCCACAAAGATACCGGCGTTCCAGTAGTACTCGCCGCTTGCAAGATAATACAGGGCTTTTTCCAGGTCAGGTTTCTCCACAAATTCCAGGGCATTGTATGCCCCAACTCCTTCTGGATTAATGTGGCGTCCGCCTCGTCTTATATAACCATACCCTGTCTCCGGTCTTCCCGGTACAATGCCTAGCGTAACAATACCCCCTGATAAGGCTAATGCAGCCGCTGATTCAAGGCTTTTAACAAACGAAACAGGATTTCCTATAAAATGATCCGCCGGAAGAAAGGCTACGGCCCCTTTGCAGCCGAGATACCGGGCATATAAGGCCCCTAGCCCGATACAGGGAGCGGTATTTCTCCCCAGCGGCTCAGCCAGTAAATGAATATTACGACCTCGAAATATATTTTCAGCTTCCTCAAGGTGTGATTTGCCCAGGACCACGATAATCTCATCATCAGCTGAAACCGACCTGAGCCTGTTGCAGGTCTCCAGTACCATAGGGCCCTTTCCGGTTATATCAAGAAACTGCTTGGGTTTCTCTATCCGGCTTAGAGGCCAAAAACGGGTTCCCGAACCTCCTGCCATAACAACAGCATACATATTTTCCTCTGTGTGTTACTGCGGACACATACAGGTCAGGGCCAAAGATAATAAAACCCGGAACTGTCCGGTCATATCCTTTTTTGGATGCAGTGTTAACTGCGATAGTCCGCATTGATTGTTATATAATCGTGAGTAAGATCACATGTTGTGACACGCTCCTTAAACCCGCCCTGTCCAAGCTCTATCGTCACTGTAAATTTATCCTGCTTCATCTTCGAGGCAGCCTTTTTTTCGGCTTCAACACCTTTACCAAGACCGCGCTCAACTATCTGGACATCATCAACGATGATATCCACCAGCTCTTCTTTCATTACAATTTCCGCTCTTCCCAGGGCCGCCATAATTCTTCCCCAGTTGGGATCACAGCCGTAAAAGGCCGTCTTGACCAGACTGGAGTTTGCCACGGTCCTGGCGGCGTGCAGCGCATCCCCCGGCGTTGCGGCACCCCTGACGACGATATCTATTACCTTTGTTGCCCCTTCACCATCCCGGACAATCATGCGTGCCAGCTCGTCCATTACGGAATGAAGGCCTTTTTCAAACTCCGCGTACTCGGAATCAGATATGGATATATTCCCGGCCTGGCCGTTAGCCATCACCAGCACTGTATCGTTGGTGCTCATATCGCCGTCAACTGAAATCCGGTTGAATGAAGTCTCTACTGAAGAAAGAAGGGCCCGCTGCAGGAAACCGGCCTCGATTCTAATGTCACTGAGTATGAAGGCTAACATCGTCGCCATGTTGGGCATTATCATACCGGCACCTTTGGCGATACCCAGAATTCTGTATGGCTTATTCCCGGCACTCCCTTCAAAAACGCTTATCTTGGGAAAAGAATCAGTAGTCATAATGGCCCGGGCCGCCAGAGGTATACCTTCAGGTGACAGGCCCTGCACAAGCCCGGGCACAGCTGCCTTTATAATGCCGGTATCCAGCGGTTGGCCTATAACCCCGGTCGAGGCCAGAAGAACTTCTTCAGAGGCAATACCGACTTGATCCGCTACAAAATCACCTGTCGAGCGGGCGTCCCTGATTCCCCTTTCCCCGGTGCAGGCATTGGCATTTCCCGAATTACAGAGAATAGCCCTGGCCCTACCCTTCGTCACCCTCTCACTGCTGAGAAGAACAGGTGCCGCCTTGACCGTATTCGTAGTAAAGGCCCCTGCAACAGTTGCGCTGTTGTCAGAAAGGATAAGGGCCAGGTCAAGTCCCTTGTTCTTCTTAATTCCGGCTGCTACAGCCGAGGCCCTGAATCCCTTGACTATGTGATCAAATTCCTCCATCATCTATAGCACTCCACCAAAAAAGCCCTTGATTAAAATAAAAACAGGAAATTCGCAATACACAGATCTCGCTTCCCTAATCGTTAGCGCCGCAGCACTTCTTGTATTTCTTTCCACTCCCGCAGGGACAGGGATCGTTTCTTCCGACTTTCTTTGCCTTACGCCTTACCGTAACGGGCTGACCTCCGTCTCCCCCATGGCTCATCTGCAGGGCGCCTCTTTTCTTTTGCAGAGGTTCCTTGGGTCTCTCCCTGATGAGTTGAATCCGAAAAACGGTGCTTACCGTCTCCTCCCTGATCCGTTCCATCAATTCCTCAAAAAGGGCGAAACCTTCCTTTTGATACTCTTTGAGCGGATCTAGTTGGCCATAACCCCTGAGCCCGATCCCTTCCTTCATATGCTCCATATCCTGGAGGTGCTCGATCCAGTGATTATCAATAATCTGAAGCATAAACATACGCTCAATATGTTCAAAGTCCTCCTTGCCAAACATCTCTTCTTTTTCCTGGTACGCCTCCTTGACCTGTTCCCTGGCCATGTCTGTAAGGTCCTCAGCGCTCAGACTGCCAAACGTTTCTTGTCCGATATCTTCGGGCCCGACCTTTAAGAGAATACCAAACACTCTGGAAAAATTATCTTTCAGACTCTTAATATCCCAGTCTTCCGGATACTCCTTCGGATCGATCCATCGGCCAACCAGTGACTCCACCCTTTCATTGATCATGTCCTCGATGATCTCATCCAAGGCGTGTCCTTCCAGTATATCTCTGCGCAGGGAATAAATTATTTCCCTGTGTCTGTTCATAACATCATCATATTCAAGCAGGTGTTTTCTTATGTCAAAATTATGAGCTTCCACCTTCTTCTGAGCGTTTTCAATACCTCTTGAGATCAGATTATGCTCTATAGGCTCTCCCTCTTCCATACCCAGCCGCCCCATTATGGATGAAATTCTTTCAGACCCGAATATCCTCAGAAGATCGTCTTCAAGAGACAGATAAAAACGTGACGACCCGGGATCGCCCTGCCTGCCGGACCGTCCCCTCAACTGGTTGTCCACACGGCGGCTCTCATGTCTTTCAGTTCCCAGAATATGAAGCCCTCCAAGTTCCCGCACTCCCTCTCCCAGGACTATATCGGTTCCTCTGCCGGCCATATTTGTAGAGATTGTCACTGTCTTCGCCTGTCCGGCCTGAGCGATTATCTCGGCCTCCTTCTGGTGATGCTTTGCATTCAGGACAGAATGTGGAATCCCTGCCCTTTTTAACATCTTGCTCAACATTTCTGATTTTTCTATAGAAATGGTACCCACAAGAACCGGCTGTCCTCTAGTGTAAAGTTCGCGGATCTCCTCCACAACAGCTTTGAATTTCTCCCTTTCAGTCTTGTAGATCATGTCGGGATAATTCTTTCGAATCATCTTCTTGTTAGTGGGTATGACTACAACATCCAACTTGTAAATATTATTGAATTCTGCCGCTTCAGTATCTGCTGTACCTGTCATCCCGGCGAGTTTTTCATACATGCGGAAAAAATTCTGAAAGGTGACTGTCGCCAGGGTCTGGTTCTCACCAGCTACGCTTACTCCCTCTTTTGCCTCCACGGCCTGGTGCAATCCATCACTCCACCTGCGCCCGGGCATCATTCGGCCTGTGAATTCGTCCACTATTACGACCTGATCGTCTTTGATCACGTAATGGACGTCTTTTTCAAAAAGCCAGTAGGCCTTAATAAGCTGTTGCGTGGAATGGAGGAGCTCAGAACTCCTAACATACCTTTCCTCAAGATCCCGCAGGCGTTGTTCCTTCTCATCTTCGGTCAACTCTTTATCTTCTCGGATTAGATGGCTTTCGTCATCCAGGTCGGGAAGGACAAAAGCTCCGAGACCGCTCCCTGATACCAGAACAATCCCCTTTTCGGTCAGCTCTACTGAATTGTTTCGCTCATCAATGACACAAAAAAGCTCCTGATCAAGTTCAGGCAGGAGCTTCTGGGCGCTCATCATACTTTCAGTCCTGTCTATCTGCTTTTTCAGGGCCTGATTTTCAGACAGAATGTCCAGAAAAACCGGATTTTTGGGGTCTCCTCTCTTGATCTGTATCAGTTTTTCGATGACTTTTTCATCCACACTGCCACTTTCAAGTCCCCTGCGTACATCATTCAGGAGCGATCGAATAATTCCGCTCTGTTTTTTCTTCAGGTTTATAACGAGAGGTTTTACCTCGGCATAGACTTTGTTTTCAGACTGCTCCACCGCACCACTTATGATAAGCGGAGTCCGCGCTTCATCGATGAGTATACTGTCAACCTCATCCACGATGGCATAATGAAAACCCCTCTGAACGAATTCACTGACATCATATTTCATGTTGTCCCGAAGATAATCAAAGCCGAATTCGTTATTGGTCCCGTAGGTAATATCACAAGCATATGCGGCCTTTCGCTCTTTATCATCCATGCCGTGTACTATAACGCCTACAGACAGACCTAGAAAATTATATATCCCTCCCATCCATTCAGCGTCTCTCTGGGCCAAATAATCATTGACAGTAACCAGATGTGCCCCCTGTTCAGTGAGCGCATTCAGGTAAAGTGGCAGGGTAGCGGCCAGGGTTTTACCTTCTCCTGTCTTCATTTCGGCAATTTTTCCCTCGTGAAGAACAATGCCTCCGATCAGCTGGACATCAAAATGTCTCATTCCCAGGGTTCTGACCGAGGCCTCCCTGACACAGGCAAAGGCCTCGGGCAACAGTAAATCCAAAGTCTCTCCTTTTGATATCCTTTCCTTAAACTCAACGGTCCTGGCCTTTAGCTGATCATTCGAAAGTGCCTGGAAATCCGGCTCGAGGCTGTTAATCCTTTCCACCAGTGGAGCCAAACGCTTCAATTCCCGTTCATTCTTGCTGCCAAAAACACCTTTTATGAATTTAAAAAACATCTTTTCCTTCCGTAATTAGTTTGATTGGAAATAATATAACGACAATGGCATGTAATTAAAGAACTTTAGACTTGAAAAATCAAGAAATTACTCCGCAAACCCGGCCCCTCCCCGCTGTTCGAAACCCCAAGGCAGCCTGGCTTTCCCATTCGCATGCGAAAAATAGCTCTAATGTTGAAGAAAGAAGAAAAAGGAAGGCTAGTTGAGTATATAATGGAGTGGATTTACGGCCACCCTGTCCAGGTGAACCTCATAATGAAGATGAGAGCCGGTTGACCGGCCTGAATTGCCCACCAGGGCGATTGTCTCTCCCCGTTTCACATACTGGCCCTTTTCCACCAGGGCCTTTTTCAGATGGGCATATTTCGTTACAAGACCATATCCGTGTCTAATGGTTAATATTCTTCCATACCCATGGTCCCAGGCGACAGATTCAACAACCCCGTCAGCCGGTGCCGTTATAGGTGCGCCAAGCCTGGTGGCGATATCAACTCCCCTGTGAAATTCCTTTTCGCCGGTAAATGGAGAAATTCTATATCCAAACCGGGAACTCATCCATCCCTTTGTCGGCCAAATAGAGGGAGTGCAGGCGAGGAGGACCTTCTGCCCTTTTAGAAACCTGTACAGCTCATTCTTATCTTTTTCGTCCAGTGCGACTTCTTGATCTAAATCATCCAGTGAAAGATGCATTTCCCGAACCAGCTTTTCATGCGATTTGGTCATGCCATCACCGCTATCAAGAAATATGGGGGATGAACCGCCGACCCCCTTAAACTCCGAGCTATCCTCTTCTGTATCAAGGTTTACCATAACTCTCAGTTTATGATCGAATTGATTAAGCTCACCTACCTTCTTGGTTATCCGGTTGATACGCTCAGCCAGGTGAAGAGTTTGCCTTCTGTGAATCTCATTCTCTCTTTCGAGCTGGTGCAAACGGGCCACCTGGATCTTCATGGACTCCCGGTCATGGATCAACCATGCAGCAGCAGCAGCGGAAAAAATAAAAAGGATAATAAAGGCAGAAAAGAAAAACTTGGAGATACGAATTTTTTTGATCTTGTTAGTACCATCAGGGACCAAGAATATGGTGATCTTTTTGGATGCCAAATTTCTCTCCCGTTAAAAAAGACTAACTTATCCCAAAGAGGTAAAAGTACACTTATTTGTTCTTTTTCAAAAACTTTACAGGGCTGATTAGCATACCTTAGCCTAAAATGTCAACCCACTTTTCCCTTCGAGACGTTGCGTTCATGTTCCCTTTCCCTGAAAAATGAGCTGATATTTTCCGCCAGGTTCCTGTTAATACCCGGAACCTGTGTCAGTTCATTCAAGTCTGCAGACGCAATCCTTTTTATATCATTGAAATGTTTAAAAAGAGCTTGTTTTCTTCTGGCACCGATGCCCGGCACCTGATCCAGCTCCGAGCCGATAAAATCCTTCTTTCTCAGCTTACGATGATACTGTACAGCGCGCCGATGAGCCTCATCCCTTATTCGCATCAAGAGAAGGAGAACAGGATGGTCAGGACTTAGAATCAGAGGATTTTTTCTTCCAGGCAAATATATCTTGTCACTTTTTTCCTGTCTCCTGTCATCAGGTTTGGCAATAGATACAACCTCTGTTAACTCTGCGAGGCCTCCCTCTTCCAGGACCCTCTCAACCACAGAAAGGTGCCCTTTTCCACCGTCTACCAATAAGAGATCAGGAGGCTCCCCTTTTGAGAGGCGTCGTTTCACCAGCTCCGCCATCATCCCGTAATCGTCGATACCTTGGACTGCTTGTATCCGGTAATTCCGATAGCCCTGTTTATAAGGCAGACCTTCGACAAAAGAAACTACTGTTCCTACTGCGGACCGGCCCTGGATATTTGAAATATCGAAACCTTCAATAACTCTCGGAACTCGGTTAAGGTTAAGTACTGACTTAGCATTAACTATCAGATCATCCTCTGCTAAACCCATCTTTCGACCCTCGAGCAGACGCCCGGCATTTGAAACCGCCATGGCTACCAGCCGGACCTTTTCCCCTCTGAGAGGCCTGCGAATCACCACTTTTTCTCCGGCAAGCTCGGAAAGCCATTCTCCGATGGAGGAAAAATCCTCCACCGGATCAGACACAAGAATTTCTTTCGGAATAAAATGTTCTTTAACATAGTACTGTTTTAGAAATGCCTCCATGACCTCGGAAGAGTTACCCACAGGGTCGTTAAAAAGATAATTGCGGTTTCCTACAACGCAGCCCTTTCTGATAAACATGAGGGCCAGCTGAAAAAACGCCCCGTCCCGGGCCAGGCCCAGAATATCCTGATCTTCCATCTTGGGGGAGACCATGTGCTGGCGTTCCACTGTCTTCTCCACGGCCCTGATCCTGTCTCTAATCTCAGCCGCTTTCTCAAAATCCAGTTGTTTTGCCGCGTCTGTCATTTCTGTTTTTAAATTATCAAGCAGCTCCTTATTTCGCCCTTCCAGAAACAGCCTTACCTGCTTTACCACCTCTCGATATTCTGATACCGGGACATCCATGGCACAGGGACCGTGACAGAGTTTCATCTGGTAATTCAGGCAGGGTCTGCTACGCTTCGGCAGGTCTCTGCCCTTGCATTTGCGAAGACGGAATACCCTGTCTATCACCTTGACGGTGCTACGCACAGCCGCCGCCGAGGCAAAAGGGCCGAAGTAGAGAGCGCCGTCTTTCCTGATTTTCCTGGTAATATTTAAACGCGGGTAGGGGTCTTTGACATTTAATCTCAGACAGGGGTACTGTTTATCATCCCGCAGAACTACGTTATAGCGGGGCATATGTTTTTTTATGAGATTGCTTTCAAGTATGAACGCTTCTTTTTCCGTGGCAGTAACCAGAAAATCCAGGCCCTGGGCCCTTTTCATCATAAATGAGGTCTTGACGGGGAGATCCTTGGCAGGTCTGAAATAGGACATAACCCTTTTTCTGAGGTCTTTGGCCTTGCCGACATATATAACACGCCCGGACAGGTCATGGAAAAGATACACACCAGGCCTGTCCGGCAGGATATTCCGAAGATTCTCCGGGTCCATTTTAAAACGTCCTGTTTTATCTGCGTCATTCATGGTGAAATTTCAATTCGCTGAGCCAACATATCCCCTGGTTTTTCAAAAAACCAGAGGTTCTCCCTGTTTTTATAATTAGAAAAGATATGTCTGAAAACTCCCATATACAAGAGGGATAAATCATGGACTCAGCCAGGATGTTCATTTGTTCTGCTTGTAGCGCTTGCATGAATCAAGAGTAAATGATAGTTATGGAGCCTTTCAAGTCCGGAAAGCTTTGAATTCCATGGGGCCCAAGATGAAATTAATACTGAAAAACGTCTTTTTACTCGGTTCTCTTTCCATAACCCTGGTATTGTTGAACGCATGCGGCGGAATGAGACATTATAAACCGCCTGCGGGTTATGTGGAAAATGTCCCTGACCCCTTTTCCACAGGTCAGATTATTCATCTCGAGAGTGGCAATGCAGTGTCTTTCGATCAGCTTATAGAGGAGTTGGGAGCAAAGGACCTGATATTCATAGGCGAAGTACACAACAACCCTGAGCATCACCTTATCCAGATACAAATTCTCCAGGCTCTCTCGGCCAGATATGGTCCTGTAACCCTCGCCATGGAATCCTTTTCCAGGGCTCATCAGTCTGTGGTTGACCAATATGTAAAAGGCCTGACGACTGAGGCAATATTACTTGATAAACTTAACTGGCGCAAAAGTTGGGGGTTTTTTTATTATTATTATCGTCCGTTCATGCTTCTGGCAAGGGAAAAAGGGCTCAAGGTCCTTGCCATCAATGCAGACAAAGCTATTGCCAAAAAGGTTGCAAGATCGGGTCTTAAATCACTTGACGAAAGCGAACGCTCTCAAATAGCTGAGAGTATTGACCTGTCTAATTCGGACCATCGTTCCTACGTTAGCGAGGCATACAGCCATCATGCCCATAAAAATCTTAAAAATTTTGAATATTTTTATCAGGCACAATGCGCCCGGGAAGATACGATGGCCAAAAATATCGCCGAATTTTTAAAAAACAGCAGAACAAAAATGGTCGTGTTAACCGGGAATGCCCATATCATAAACAAATACGGAATACCTGACCGAACCGTTAAACGCGTTCAATCAAATCTGGCCACCATACTACTCTATCCACTAGCCGGCAGGGAAATTATTGAAAAAAGGTCTGGTGACTATATCTGGTTAACCACTGTCTCTCCCGGCAGATTTGTTAGTTTTGCTCATGGGCACAACCCTGGCAAGTCAATTAATGCGGCAAAAGACCCGGAACAGAAATGATCACCTTCAGAAACAGGAAAATACCTTTGACAGTGTCGCGTTCAAAGGCAATCCCGCCCATTTTGCGAAAATTCTGGATTTTTTTATAGAAACCTGTATCTTTTATGTTTAACAGGAGGAGCTGCGGCGTTCAGCTGCTGAAAACTTTTTTGCAGTGAGAGGCCTTCTGCTGCCTGGAAATTAAGAATATCTCAGGGAAGAATAGAATTACACAGGTCTTCTAATATTACCAGATTGAACCAGGGTTGATATTTGGGAACACAAAATACGCACCCTGAATTTCGCTTCTGCCCTGAATGCGGAGGCAAACTCAGGCATTCAGAACTTAAAACAGGAGAGCCCCAAAGGCTGGTATGTTCTGTTTGCGGCTTCGTCTTTTATCTGGATCCAAAAGTCGTTGCCTGTTCAATACTGGAGCTGGATGAAAAAATCGTTCTCTTAAAAAGGGGTATCAACCCGAAAAAAGGCAAATGGGTCATGCCGGGCGGATATGTTGACAGGGGCGAAGAAGTGCGATCCGCCGCCATAAGAGAGACAGAAGAAGAATGCGGGCTTAAAATCGAGATCAGGGATCTGCTGGGTGTCTATTCATATAGCGATCATGTGCCGGTTGTTATTGTCTACCTGGCCAAATACGTGTCAGGAGAACTGGCGCCTCAGGATGAAACACTCGAGGCGAGATGGTTTTCCAAAAGCGAAATCCCATGGAATGACCTGGCCTTCAGGAGCACAAAAGATGCGCTCAGCGATTATTTTACTGAAACCCGGTAACGGCATATACAATCTTGCTAAAGCAGGGGATCCCGAGTTTCTTTTCCTGATTCTATCAACCACCCGCAAAAAGACACAAAAGCCCTCTGGTAAAAAGCGGTCCCGGGCTTTCCTGCAACAGAGATAATTAAGCATCAAAAAGGAGAAAACAAAAAAATGAAGTTAACACCCGAAAAAATTGACAGTCTTTCCCCTGAAAAACGGAAGATGATAATGGAAAGATCCATGGAAGATATCTCATCTATCTACGAAGATGTCCGCAAAATTGTTGAAGATGTCAGAAAAAGAGGAGACGCTGTCGCGCTGGAGCATTATCGAAAGCACAAAGAAGATATCACCCCTTCAGACCTGGAGGTGAACAGGAAAGAAATTGATGCGGCTTATGAACAACTTGACACTAAAGTAGTTGATTGTCTGAAGCTCGCTGCGCAAAACATTGTAAAATTTCACCGCGCCCAGCTGGAACGGGATATGTGGTCCATAGAAATAAAGCCGGGAATACTGGCCGGAAGAATAACCAGGGCCATGGATATCGTCGGCTGCTACATCCCCGGAGGAACCGCCGCCTACCCCAGCTCCATTCTCATGACGGTGCTTCCTGCAAAGGTGGCAGGAGTTGAAAAGATTATGGCCGTAACCCCTCCCGGCAAGGGTATGACCGCAAATCCGGCTACCCTTGTGGCTGCGGACATAGCAGGATGCGACAGGATATTCAAAGTAGGAGGTCCATGGGGAGTTGCTGGCCTGGCCTATGGTACGAAGACCATACCCAGAGTTGACAAGATAGTCGGACCGGGCAATAAATATGTGACAGCTGCCAAAATGATGGTTTACGGGCAGGTGGATATTGATTCTCCTGCCGGCCCCAGCGAGGCCTTAATCCTGGCTGACCACACCGGAGACCCTGAGCTGATAGCCGTTGATTTTCTCTCCCAGGTGGAACACGATCCTGACTCCGCGGCTGTTCTGGTGACTACCTCCGGCGAGTTAGCTGATGAAGTCTCCAGTATTATAGAAAGGGAATATGACTCACTTCCCAGAAAGGAAATTTTTGAGTCCTCCCTTTCCAAGCACTCCTGTATCCTGGTGGCTGAAAATATGGACCAGGCCATCGACTTTACAAACGAATACGCCACAGAGCACCTTCAGATAATGACAGAAGACCCGTTTATTACCCTGAACAGGATCAAGCATGCGGGTTCAATTTTCATGGGCCCCTACGCCCCTGTCCCTGTAGGAGATTACGCGTCAGGGACAAATCACGTCCTTCCGACCGGTCAATGCGCACGAATGTTTTCCGGGCTTTCAGTTGACGATTTCATAAAAAAGCCAACCTTCCAGTATCTGAGCAGAGAGGGGCTGGCCGGTCTGAAAGAAACGGTCATAACACTGGCAGAGGCTGAAGGACTGCCAATACATGCACGTGCGGTCAGGGCGAGATTCAAATAGATTCCTGTGGCGACTGAGGGGCCGGCAGGTAATAATTCCGTGCAGAAATATATTATGCTTTTCCATTTCAGGATTTGGCATTAAGCCCTCCAGGCCAAAGCAACCTTTCACTGCTCTGGTTTTGTGGGCAAACCAATAACCCGGAGAAAGGAGGCCCGTAAAAATGGCTGACATCAAAGGCTACAACATGCCGGATGAACTCTATTACAACGAGGATCACAGCTGGGCAATGCTGGAAGATGGAAGGGTGAGAGTTGGAATGGACGATTTCTTCCAGAAAGAGGCCGGGGACATAGTTTTTGTGGACCTGCCCGAAGAAGACGATGAAGTTAGCCAGGGAGAGGTGTGCGGAAAAATCCAATCAAGGAAATGGATAGGGAAGCTGGTGGCGCCTGTATCCGGAGAAATCATTGAGATAAATGAGGAACTCGAGGAAGACACCAGCCTGATAAACACGGATCCCTATGGCAAGGGCTGGATACTCGTTATAAAAGCCACTGATCTGGACTCGGAACTGGATAATCTTATGCACGGTGATGAACTCGTGGATTTTATTGAGAGAGAGATCAAAGTAGCCGAAGAGGAAAAGGCCAAGGCCTGAGGTGCCCCGGTCTGCATCGACTTCTGGGTCCTGGAAAAGCTCCGGGATGGTCATTAAGTCCAAAAATGCCCATGCAGGATGAATTATGACCGATCATTGGCGCCTGTTTAAAGAACTCTCAAGACCACTGACTACTTCGGAAGGCCTGGCTGAAGATGATGCTCTGCCTCAGTCTGTGGGCTTTCATGGCTCTCCACCTATACTGCACCTGTACACCTTTATTCCATCTGTCAATGTAGGAAAATATCAGGATATAGAGGCCGCCCTTAAGCTGGACAGGTGCAGGGCCAGGGGAATCGAATTCAACAGAAGGAGCACCGGGGGCGGGACCGTGGTAATGGGGCCCGATGTTGTGGCTCTGGGTCTCGGCATCAATGCTGATTATCCAGGTCTGAAAAAAGGGGTCAGCGGAATATTTGAGTCCATGAGCCGTATACTCATACGGGCCCTGGAATCCCTGGGAATAATGGCCTGTTTCCGCCCCAAGAACGACCTGGAGGTGGGGGGCAGAAAAATCGCCGGCCTTTCCGCAGCGTCTGATGCGGGTAAAACACTGCTTTTTCACACCAGCCTTCTGGTTGATTTTGATATGGACCTCATGACCGATATCATGAATACCCCCCTCATAAAAATAAAGGACAAGGGCTATAGCTGTTTCAGCGTGCGCACCACTACAGTCAGGGAACAGCTCGGTCAGCAAATCCCCGTTACCAAAGTGATGGACCTGATTCAAACATCATTTGAAGAGGAATTTAATATCAGTTTTAAGGAGGACTCCCCGGACGACTGGGAAAAAAAGACCATAGCCCGCTATAATGAAGTGAGATATACAAATCCGGAATGGATATTTTCAAACAGGCATCCCAGATCCAGAATGGGAGTGGGACAGCTCAAGACCAGGGCTGGACTGCTGGAAATCTATCTGTCTCTCTCCGGCGGTTCAATAGAGAGCCTGTGGATCACCGGAGACTTTTTTTCCACCAATGAAGACATACAGCTTCTTGAGAGCGCCCTTAAATGGACCTCAGCCCGCCCGGAGAGTATAGAAATGAACCTCTCAAATGTGTGGAGAGAAGACATGATCTTCGGACTGGACGTGCCTACTCTTACCCGGGCAATCCTCAAGGCAAAGGAAAACCAGGTAAGGTTGTAAAAATAAGCCCTGACCTGCCCGGTTTGCTGCTAAAGACCTGCGTGCCTTAAGGGACCTCGATAATGAAAAATGAAAAACAGAGTCCTGAATATGCAAGAATGAGCCAGGCTACTGCCATCTCCCTCGGGTTGACAAGGGGAAGGATGTACAGGGGCGCTAAAAACCGGTGCGTAAACCTGCTGGTCCATTTCCCGGAAGGATGTTCAGCCAATTGTGCGTACTGCGGCCTGGCAAAAAAGCGTGACGGCAGTTACGGGGAGAAAAGCTTTATTCACGTGGCATGGCCACTGCTGCCGATGCTGAAAATCATAGATGCCGTAAACAGGGCCCCCTCTTATGTCACGCGGACCTGCATCTCTATGATAACAAACGGTAAATGCCGTTCGGCAACCCTGAGCATGCTGTCAGAACTTAAATCCGACACTGCCCTGCCCATATCTGTGCTTATATCGCCCACCATTTTAAAAGATAACGACCTTAAAGAAATGAAAGAACAGGGCGCAGACAAAATCGGGGTGGCCATAGACCTGGCCACACCTGAACTTTTTGATCAATACAGGGGAAAGGGCGTTTCAGGACCGCATAAATGGAATAAGTACTGGGAAATTTTAGAAAGCGCCAGGGCTATCTTCGGGTACCGGAACGTAGGCGCTCATCTCATGGTGGGAATGGGAGAGACCGAAGAACAGATGGTCCGGCTCATGGACAGGCTTCGGCAGATGGGTGTTGAAAATCACCTTTTCTCCTTTTTTGCGGAACAGGGCTCCGCCCTGGGAAACAGGCCCCAGCCTCCATGGCCCGTCTATCTCAGGGTACAACTGGCCCGCTACATCATAGAGGAAGGCCTGGGCGACTTTAAAGGCATGGTCTTTGATCCCATGGGAAAAATCGTTTCCTTCGGACTCGACAAAAACCATCTGCAGGAAATAATAGGAACGGGTATCCCCTTTATGACTACCGGCTGTCTTGGTCCGGACGGTGAGGTAGCCTGCAACCGCCCTTTTGGAAACTGCCTTCCCGATGTCGGACAATGGAACTACCCTTATCCTCCCAACCAGGAAGAAATTCGTCTGATCAGGGAAAATATATTTAAAATGGATTCATAAAATTATGGCCCGCAAATACGAAACCCTGATAACAGATATGAAAACAACCGGTATTTGGAAAAAATATTTTGACATGAAACCGAGAAGGTGTTAGTTAATGAGATTCTTGTCGGGCCGTTAGCTCAGATAGGTAGAGCAGCGGACTTTTAATCCGTTGGTCGTGAGTTCGATTCTCGCACGGCCCACCAAATATAATATGTAACAGGACCTCACCCGGGGCATATGTCCCGACGGTGGCCATTGCCCTGCTGTAAGATATGTTTTCAGCAAGAGTCCCCATCGTCTAGCCAGGTCCAGGACACAGGCCTTTCACGCCTGCGACAGGGGTTCAAATCCCCTTGGGGACGCCATCAGTAATATCAAGGAGTTACATGCTTTCATGTAACTCCTTTTTCTTTTCTTTTTTGTCGTTCCCCACACTATTCCCCACACGTTTCAAAAGAAATTAAATTCAAATTTAATGTGTCCAAAGCCGCCGCCTATTCATCTTCTGTTATATATATGTCATTCCAAGGAATGCTGTCATCTGGTAATAGTGAATTTCCCCCAAGTAGTGGGCTACAGTTAAGCGAAATGATAATTTTTCCTATAGATAGGAGGTCCGTCCATGGCAACAAGGGGGAAATACGATAAAGAGTTTAAAAGCGAGGCTTTTTGTATATTCCACGGAATCCGATGGCCAGAACCATGTCCAGGACGTAAAAAGTGACCTTGTGTTGCTTTCCGGCAGCGGCAGTTGTTAAGAAATTCTTTACAACTGACTTTTCCGGTAATCTCCCTTTTTTCAGTATGTTAGCTATGTGCTGCCCGAGGTTCTGTTTGGAGGTGTCAAAAAGTTCCACGATCTGGTTCTGGTTCATCCAGAACATGCCGTATTTGGCGTATAAGGTATCGAATTATGGTTCTTCTCCAATTTAGTTGAATAAAGCCTGGTAAATTTTCAGTGTAAAATA